>JAESRR010000242.1 GCA_016764535.1 Cohaesibacteraceae bacterium
GGGCGCTACTCCCTGCCCCAACCCTATTCAACGGTTTCAATCGGTCCTTCAGCTTTCTTCCATTCACTAAAACCGCCTTCAATATGGACAACAGGTGCAAGACCCATTTCCATGGCAGTTTTGGTACTCAGCGCTGATCGCCAGCCGCTGGCGCAATAGAGCACATAGGTTTTATCCTGATTGAAAATTTCCTTGTGGTACGGACTTTTGGGATCAATCCAGAATTCCAGCATGCCACGCGGACAGGAGAACGCTCCGGGGATTTTGCCTTCGCGTTTTAGTTCGCGAAAATCCCTTAAATCGATAAAGACATGCTGATCACTTTCAGCAAGCTTCATGGCTTCATCCAGCGGAAGGGTCGTGATAACGGCGTTGGCTTCAGCAACAAGTTGCTTGATGCCCCTGGTGATATTTTGAGACATGGAGACCTTTCAGATTTTCATACCCAGACGGGGTTTCCAGAACGGGCGAAATAATTCGATTTTCGGGCAACGATCCATCACAACCTGCATACCCGCATCTTCGGCAAGCCGAGCGGCATCATCATTGCGAACACTGATCTGGCCCCAGAGCACCTTTGCATTGATTGCGATGGCTTCCTTTGCAATACCAAACAGGGCATCGGCACTGCGGAAGACCTGGACCATATCTACCGGCCGGTCAATTTCTGCAAGTGAGCCAAAGACTTTCATGCCACGAATTTGCGTACCGGCCAATCGCGGGTTGACCGGGATCATGTCATATCCGGTTTCGTGCAGTACTCGTAATACGCCGTAGCTGAATTTTGTCGGGTCGGCGCTTGCACCAACCATGGCGATTGTTTTGACAGTTCTGAGGATGTCAGCCAGATATTCCGACGAATATTCCTCATCATGGTTCATATAGCTCATAGCGTCTCCTCCAATGGGGTCGCGATATCGGGTTTCAGCTCATCCGGTCGTAATGGATTCGCAAACGGATTGCGGTAAAGCGTATCGTGACTTTCCACCCCGACATTCAATGTGCAATCAGACAGCGGACGTGCCACGCACAGCAGCACATATCCATCCCGCAATTGTTTGTTGTTGAGCGCAACTGCCGCCTGCTGATCAATCTGTCCATCGAGCAATTTGGCGGCACAGGTTATGCAGCCACCATACTTGCAGCCATAGGGCAGTGAGACGCCCTGCGCCTCCAGCGATTTGAGCAAAGTCTGACGGCCATCAACCCTGAATGTCGCATCATCCTGATTTGCAATTGTAATGGTGAACTGGCGCATCAGATAAAGATATCCGATGTGCAATCACCACCAGGATAGCGGGTCTCGTGACACCTTGCAGGGCCGTGTGGCTCATTGCCAAAATCAACAAAGAAGTCCTTGTCGATCTCCATACCGCCCTCGTTGGTATCGACATTGACCATCACCATACAGCCGCCATTTTCGCGAATTTCCGGATAGAACTGATTGTCCCATGTCGAAAACAGCGAGGTGGTGACATAGAGCCGTTTACCATCCAGAGACATCTGGATCATCTGCGGCCCGCCGGTGATTTTGTGGCCGTTAATTTCCGGTGCCCGACCAAGCAATCCCCCCATCCAGACCTGACCCTTCAAGACCGGATTGGACGGATCAGTAATGTCATACTGACGGATGTCACCATGTAGCCAGTTACAGAAATAGAGATATTTGTCATCCATCGACAACAGGATCACGGTGATCAATCCAGGCAGCGGTATCGGCCATTCGGGATGCGGCTCATTCTCGACATCAATGATCTTTTCCCAGATCCACTTACCCGCATCATCCTTGTACCAATGGATGATGTTGGAACTCATTGCAGCGCCAACAAAACCGTGGCTGCTGTCGGGGTCATGGTGGAACCGGACTTCCAGCGGCACCAGTCCATCCTCCCCCAGATACATGGTTTGCTCGACCTTCTTTTCCCTGAAGTTCCAGAAATGAATTTCGCGGCCGTATTTCAGATGGCCAACTTCTTCCAGATCAAACCCTGGCATAAAGGTATTTGGCGCAGCCCACTCGGAGCTGACCATCACATTGTGGCGCGGCTGATACCAGAAATCATAGTTGAACTTCATTCCTCCCAGGTCGTTCTCCCAGCGACCAACGATTTCGAAGTCCTCATTGAGATGCAAAAACCCGCCAGGTGCATTGCCCTGTGCGTCGCCCAGCATCGAAATGATAATATCGGGCCCCAGACAATGAACTGTATGGGGGGCCGACATGTTGGTTTTGGCCTTGATTTCCGAACCTTGAATAACCTTGTGCAATTTTGGGTTTCGTGGATCAGACAGACAATCAATAATATGGATATTGGTTGATCTCACACCAGGCACGATCAGGTAACGCCGTTCCTTGGTCGCATCGTGATGACAGGACGAGCAGGCATTCCACCCCATATGATGCAGCTCATCGCCAATACCCGGCATTTCCAGACGGCTGATCACCTGCGAATAAGTCAGGCTATCGGGATCAGCATCAACAGTTGCCAGATAGTCCGGTTTTTGAATACCGGTGCCKATRTACAGCGCWACYGTATAMAGCARTTTTTCMCTTGGCGCCTGCATCGCCTCGATCGGGGATGAATATCCCGGGCCACAACAGACCTCACCATTGTTTGACATGAGTTTCCTCCGAACCTGTCAGCACAGACTAGTCTTTTGTACCGTGCATAGCTTATACTCTAGCCGATATTATTATTACATGAGACAAGTGTCTGTAAAGTGAGAAATTCATGCATCTCGATCGCCTGATTACAGTTTTGGAGACAGTTGCCATCGCTGGCCACCCGATTTCGGCTGTTGAATTGCAGAATGTTACGGGCTTTCCGCGCCCCACTTGTTACAGGCTGCTACAAACGCTGGCCGAGCATTCACTGTTGGAAAACAAGGACAATACGCTGCGATACTCCATCGGCGAACGGCTGATCCGCATCGCATTACTGGGCCAGTCCGACGTCGATGTTTGCCATGCAGCAGCCCCTGCAATGAAGACCGCCGCAAGCGATCTGGGTGAAGCCGTTTTCCTGTCACGTTTTCGTAATAAGTCCGTTGAAATCGTACATGTCGAGACACCATCTGATCCCAAAAGGGCATTTATCCATCCCGGGCTGGGGATTCGCCCAATGCATGCATGCTCGTGTTCAAAGGCAATTGCGGCGTTTGCAGAGGATGCCTTTCAGGAAGAAATCCTCAACGGTCCAATGCGGGCCTATACCCAGCATACCAAGACGGACGCCAAAGCATTGCAGCTTGAGTTCGAGATTGTCCGCAAACAGGGCTACGCGGAATGTGTTGAAGAGATCGAGGTTGGCGTTTCAAGCATTGCCGCCCCGATCCAGATCGGCAATATCGGCGCAACATTCAGTATCGGCGCGACCGGCCCGATCAGACGATTTACCAAACCCTATCGTGCAAAAGTCGGTGACCAGCTCAAACAACTGGCGAAAAAAGTAAGTCTGACCATTCAATTGTACAATAGCTCGGTTTAGGGATGCGTTAGCCGAATACCACTTTTCAACCCTTTGACTTCTGATTGTCTGGCCTTTTCAAAAACAAGGGGCAGCTGGTCAATATGTTTTACCAAAACATCAATCGCACGTTCCTGATCGCCGGTTTCGCAAGCCTGCAGGATTTCAATATGCTGATACATGGAGTGATTGAATACCTCATTCATGACAATAAACAGATGATTACGCAGAGCCAGCACTGGCCCGATAATACGCTGATAGGCGATTTCCAGATTTCGGTTGCCACTGGATAGAATGATGGTTTTGTGAAAAGCAGCATCTTCCCGGGCATAGCCCAACGCATCCCCGTTTTGCCCGGCAAGTTGCATTTTTTCAATGTGGTTTTTGAGATCCTGAATCAACCTGGTCTGGTTTTTGATCATGCCCAGCTTGATAGCGGCCGATTCCATAATCCCGCGGCATTCGCACAAATCAATGACTTCGTTCACCTGCGGCAGAAAAACAAAACTTCCCCGTTTCGGGATGACATGGACCAGTCCTTCAGATTGCAGGATCGCCAAAGCATCACGGACAGGTGATCGGCTAATAACCAGCAGATCAGCGAGCTTCTGCTCGGATAATTTTTCTCCCAGAATTAGTCGACCATCAATAATTGCCTCACGAATGCGTTGAACAGCAACTTCTGTCAGAGATTTCGGGGGATCTATTTTCCATTCCATTTATTGATAAACCCTGTTCGATCTACGTCCTGCCCGATCGAGGCATGTAACCTGCCTTGACATTAAAACTAACATGTTACATGTAATAACGCAATCTCAAGCTATGCGCGATGAAATCAGCACAAGGCCCGGAATATGAAACCATCCATTCTTGAAGCCATGCGGAAAATTGTTGGCGATACATATGTACTCACCGAAAATCGGGACATTGAACATTATTGTACGGACTGGACTGCCAAATATACAGGCGTTGCCCGCGCAGTTGTGAAACCGGCCGACAGTCGTGAAATCGCGCAAATCATCATGGCTTGTAACCAGCACAATGTTTCGGTTGTGCCCCAGGGCGGAAACACCGGCGTTTGTGGTGGGGCAACACCCTTTGGGGAATTACAAAGTGTCATTGTTTCTCTTGAAAGACTTCGAAAAATCAGACGTGTAAACAATGTCGCGCGAACAGCAGTTGTGGAAGCCGGTGTGGTACTGGAAACGCTGCAAAATTTTGTCACAGAACAAGACCTGTCTTTCCCGTTGATGTTTGGTGCAAGGGGCAGTGCCCAGATAGGTGGTTGTCTATCGACAAATGCCGGTGGTTCAAATGTGTTGCGTTACGGTAGCGCCAGAGATCTGTGTCTGGGTATCGAGGCCGTGCTACCTGACGGATCGATCTTCAATAGTCTATCAGGACTGCGAAAAGACAACACCGGATATGATCTAAAAAATCTGCTCATCGGTGCAGAAGGTACGCTTGGCATCATAACGGCAGCCACATTAAAATTGTTTCCAGTGCCCAAAATTCGCTGGACCGCGTTTTTATCACTGGCGTCCCTTGAGGCAGCGCTGCCGGTTCTCAACGCCCTGCAGGATCGTTGTGGCGGACTGGTTGAAGCGTTTGAGTTTATGCCCCAAAGAATGGTGGAAATGGTATGCGCGCATGT
>JAESRR010000126.1 GCA_016764535.1 Cohaesibacteraceae bacterium
CCGGTATCAGGTTGCCATCCTGTCGCAAGGTTGCTGGACATTTGGGGATTTCCCGGAACACGGTCATCAGTGCATACCAGAATCTGATCGTGGACGGGTTGGTTATTTCCCGGGCAAAATCGGGATATTTTGTAGATGATAATTCCCGTAAATCTTCATTTGGGCAACTTGCTGCCGCGGACAATTCGGCTTCAAAACCAGCGCCGGGATTGTTCGAGAAAATCAGTCCTACGCATTATCCATCCAGATATCGCAATACCGAACGACCCTATAATTGGCTCGAATACAAGTATCCATTTGTTTGCAATCAAATGGATGCCGGACGATTTCCCTTAACAGATTGGCGGCGTTGTAGTAACGAGGCGCTGGGCAGGGCTCATGCACCGCACATTTTCAGCGATCACCTTTATGAGGATTGTGAAGAACTACTTACCCAGGTGCGAACACGCCTGCTTCCCAGACGTGGAATTGTGGCTGAACCCGATCAAATTCTGTTAACAGCTGGCGCGCAGCAGGCAATCTATATCACATCGGTATTACTCGGCGGCCCGACGAGAACAATCGGCGCTGAAAATCCATGTTATCAGGATGCACGAAACATATTCGATCAACAATTTGGCAATGTGCGGCCCATTCCAGTGGACCTGGAGGGCATCGTTGTTTCCCGGGAATTGGCAGATTGTGATCTTGTATATACGACGCCCAACCATCAATTCCCCACAACCGTACGAATGAGCAAACAACGGCGTACACAACTTCTGAGCTTTGCAAGAGAAAACAACGTGGTTATTATCGAGGATGACTACGATAGCGAAACCGACTTTGATCCCTTGATTGTGCCTGCATTGTGCTCTGCTCCCGACGGCGCTTCTATCGTCTATGTTGGAAGTTTGTCAAAAAGCCTGAGCCCGGGATTGCGAATAGGATATCTTGTCGGGCCAGCTGACTTCATTCGCGAAGCGCGGGCATTGCGTGGAATGATGATCCGTCATTTACCACCTCTTATTCAGCTCACGGCGGCTCATTACATTCGACTGGGACATTATGATGCGCTGGTTAGTCGATTTCAAAGTGCTTTTGAAAACCGCTGGCATGTTGCACGTGCGGCTCTTGCAAAAAGTTTTCCAGATGCAGACATAACAAGTGGCTGGGGTGGCACAAACTTTTTTATCACTGCACCAATAGGAGTGGATTTGACCGGATTAACAACCGCTGCACGAATGCAGGGCGTTGTTATTGATCCCACACGCGCATGTTATCGCAATCCGGATGACGGCCGGGATAAACTGAGATTGGGCGTTTCGGCAATCAAGGCAGAAAAAATTACAGAAGGTATTGCTGTTGTGCGGTCTATCTATGATCGGATAGTCTCCGGCAATTAATTCTTCGCCGGAGCAAACAAGAAAGTTTGATTATGCTTGTTAATTCGGCGCATCTGGTTGATTTTCCGGCCTGGCTTTGTCAAATGCATCCAGAGACAGGCAAGCTGCTTCAATAGCTGTTAGACGCGGACAGTCAGTCAGGTCGCAGTTAAATCGTCTCGCATTGTACATTTGTGGAACGATGCAAAGGTCAGCAAGGCCAGGAGTATCGCCACAAACAAAATCACTTTTTGTGCCCAGTGCAACAACAAGAGCTTCTGTGTGTTTCAATCCMAGTTCGACAAAATGTCTGTAATAGGCAGTTTTTTGATCGTCCGAGACATTCAGTTTGCCGGACAAGTACTGCAAAATACGAAGATTGGCGACAGGGTGGATATCACAGGCAATGGACTGGGCGATTGCCCGAACTTTGGTTTTCTGGATTATGTCATCCGGTAACAGATTGTATTGGCTTCTGGTTTCGTCCAGATATTCAAGTATCGCCAGAGATTGGCTCAGGTTTTGTCCATCAATATTCAGGGTAGGCACCAGTTCCTGGGGATTGATCGCTTTGTAGTCTGCACTGTGCTGTTCCCCTCCATCCTTTACCAAATGTATGGTGCGATGTTCATAGGCAATATTTTTCAAATTTAGGCCAGCACGTACGCGATACGCGGCTGAAGATCGAAAATAGCCATACAGAATTGGTTTTGTTAACATTGGTAACTCCTGAAACCATTTCTTCATGCCACTATTCGCTATAGCTGTCGAGATGTTACCCTGGTAAACGGGTGATGCAAAAAACCGGCCCTGTTGAGGACCGGTTTGATTTAGCGAGATGAGTTCTGTTGGGAGGTCACGCTAAGCGATTAGTAATATGACTTGCGGCAAACTTTTACTTTTTTCCAGATGTAGTGGCCGTGGTAGTTGCTCCAAACCTTGCGTTTTTTGTACCAGCAGCGTTTCTTTGAATATCCGTGGTTATGACCATGGCTATAATGGTTGTGGCCGCGGTTTTGATAAACGTTGAAATATCCGCCACCATGATTGTTAAAGCCGAAGCTGAAGCCGCCTGCCTGTGCGGATGAGGCTGCGCCAAGGGTTGCAACACCGATAACAACGGCAGCTGCAAGGTTGATTGTTCTGGATGTGATGGTCATTGTTTCTCTCCGAATTTGGCTGCCTGTGTCGCAAGCAATGTTTGTGTTCGTCTGGTATCGGCTGGTCTGCCGTGTTCTTGAAAACAACATGACATGTTGGCGCTGAATGACTTCTGAGAGAGGTATTCATGTTTCATTCATTCGGTCTTTGGATCATCGTTTAAATCTGCTAGACCCAACGCAGATGACCAACGGAGCGTGATGTGAAACCCACCAATTCAGTATATACCGGCCTGCCGGTTACGGTGTTCGAAGTAATGTCTCGTCTTGCCATGGAACATGACAGCATCAATCTGGGACAGGGTTTTCCGGATGTTGATGGGCCAGTCGATATGTTGCGACTTGCAGCCGAAGTTCTAATGGATGGGCCAAATCAATATCCGCCCATGATGGGGCTGCCGGAATTACGACAGGCGGTTGCCGCGGCGAATAGAAGATTTTACGATCTCGATGTGGACTGGAAAACCGAGGTTCTGGTTACTTCCGGCGCAACCGAGGCTTTGTCAAACAGTATCCAGGCTCTTGTTGAACCTGGAGATGAAGTTGTTCTCATCGAACCACTGTATGATTGTTATCTGCCGCTTGCGTTGCGGGCTGGAGCTGTCGTTAAAACTGTTCGCCTCACACCACCAAACTGGGCACTCACCATTGAGGCACTGGAAGCAGCATTTAGTGACAAAACAAAACTTGTGCTTCTCAACAATCCACACAATCCCGCAGCCAAATGTTTCTCGCGGGAAGAATTATCCCTGTTGGCATCGTTTATCGAGAAATTTGATTGTTATGCAATTTGCGATGAAGTTTATGAACATCTATGTTTTGATGAGCGAACTCATATACCTTTGATGACGATGCCGAACATGCGAGAGCGATGTGTTCGAATTGGCTCTGCGGGCAAGACATTCTCGTTCACTGGCTGGAAGGTGGGTTATATTACGGGCTGTGCACGATTGCTTGATCCGATAGCCAAAGCACACCAGTTTACGACATTCACCACGCCACCCAATTTGCAAATGGCAGTAGCAGCAGGGTTGGCAAAGGATGACATTTATTATCATGACCTGGCCTTTGGGCTGCAGGAAAAACGCGACCGCCTCGCGAGTGGGCTTGATGCAGTTGGATTCAAAGTGATTGAATCGGAAGCAACTTATTTCCTGACAGTGGATTTTACCGAGATAGCAAACCAAAAGGGCTTGCCTCTGGATGATGTCAATTTCTGTGAAGTCATTACTAAAGATGCTGGCGTAACCGCGGTGCCTGTTTCTGCTTTTTACGGTGATAATGCACCTCAAAATTTTATTCGATTTTGTTTTTGTAAAAGGGATGAAGTACTGGATGCTGCGGTGGAAAAATTAATGCATTGGGTAACACGGGCTCTGTAGAGATAATATCAATACTGAATTTTAGTTAGAGAGTGTGATGCGCGTTCTTGTTCTTGGCGGCTATGGTTTAATAGGGCTCGAATGTGTGCGGGCTCTACATTTGGCTGGATATTCAGTAGTAGGCCTCGCGCGGAAAATGTCGAAAGGAGAACGCCTTTTCCCTCATGTGTCATGGGTACAGGGTGATCTCGCAAAATTACAATCTTCCAGGGATTGGCAGCCGTACATCCAAAACATTGATTGCATTGTAAATGCAGCAGGTGTCCTTCAATCCGGGTTACATGCTGATCCAGAAGCAGTGCAGGGAAATAGTATCGCAGCACTCGTTGATGCAATTAGTGGTTCATCCATTCGGTTTGTACAGATTTCTGCTCCAGGAGCGAAAAGGCAATCAACAACAGCGTTTTATCGGAGTAAATTTCGGGCTGATAAAGCACTTCAAACAAGTTCTATTGATTGGGTGATATTGCGGCCGGGTGTGGTGTTTGGCCAAAACGCATTTGGTGGGTCACAGATGCTTCGCATGATTGCCGCATTTCCAGGTATTCAGCCGCTTGTCAATGCGGACGCCAGAATTCAGATGGTTGGCCTGGGGGATCTTGTTGACGCGGTACTTGTTTCTGTTTCAGGGAATATTCCGTCAAAAACCGATGTTTCTATTTGTGAGCGGAATTCTCGAAGTTTGACTGAAATTGTTTCGATGATCCGGTCCTGGCTCGGATATGCTCCTGCAAGGATCCAGTTTGAATTGCCGGTATTTTCTGGATTCGTTATTTCAAAGTTTGCCGATGGGCTCGGGTATCTGGGTTGGCGATCTCCTTTGCGGACGACAGCCACACGGATACTGAAGGAGGGCGTAACCGCAGACCCGGGTCCGTGGGAAGAGATTTCAGGGCTGGTGCCGCGGTCCTTTGATCGGATTTTACTGGAACAATCTGCAACATTACAAGAGCGCTGGTTTGCCAGATTGTCCCTGATGCTGCCTTTGGTAATAGCAACCTTGTCTCTGTTTTTTGTTATGTCCGGGGTTATTGGCTTTGTAAGTTTTCGAGAAGCTGTGGATGTTCTAAAGCCAACTCCCCTCGCTGATTACCTCAAAGCAATTTTTGTTGGCGGAGGTTGCGTTCTGGATATTGGACTTGGCTTGATGCTGATGGTTCGT
>JAESRR010000006.1 GCA_016764535.1 Cohaesibacteraceae bacterium
TTTGTATCTCCTATGTTAGACTGAAAAACTAATGGAAAAAATACCCACCCTAATAATATTCTCAGGACTTCCCGGCTCTGGTAAAACAACCATCGCACGAGAACTATCGAAACAAATCAATGCCACTTTCTTCCGAGTAGACAGTACTGAAAATGCGATGAAGCGCTCCATGTTAAAAATACACCCAGCGGAAGATGCAGGTTACATGGTTGGGTATGCTATTGCCCTAGACAATCTCACCAACGGAATGAGTGTGGTTGCGGACTCTGTAAACCCCATAAAGCTAACGCGCGACGACTGGAAAGCTGTTGCTGCACAATCAAACGCACATTGCCTAGAAGTTGAGGTGATCTGTAGCGACCTAGGTATTCACAAGAAAAGAGTGGAATCACGTTTAGCTGATCTGCCTGTGCAAAAACTTCCGTCATGGGAAGATGTAACAAAGCGTTCTTACGAAGACTGGGATAGGGAACATTTGATTATTGATTCAGCAAAGATGTCAGTGGATGAATGTGTGGCTGAGATTATTACAAACTTCTAGTTTCCAAAATCGCCAATCCACCCCTCTATTCTGAAACTCACACCGCGATACACTTCCCACCATGCTTTACACAATTCCAGATGAAGCAATAGAAGAGCTACACATCATATGTTCAAAAGAACTAGGTGAAGAAATGTCTGTGGATGATGCACGTTTTACTGGCAATCAGTTATTGAACCTGTATCGGTGCCTGTGTGAGATTGCAAAAGGCAGTCCTGAACTTCAGGCAGAGATTGAAGCATTTGAGGTTCCACCTCGGACATAAATTCAGCAACTTCCAAAGCTAGTTCATTAATTTCAGTATTCTTGGCTAACGTAGTCAGCCTCTTTACCTGAGCCTTAGTCAATTTTAGTGGCAGAGTTCTAACGTTCTCTATGTTCCCGCACTTTCGAAATTAGCGATTAACACCCTCTATACAAATAAGACCGCTCACCTGAGCGGTCTTATTTGGCTACACCCTTTGTAGGGATATTTCTCGAACACCACTAATTTTCGGGGGGATTACCATACGAATGAGCCAAAACATATTTAAAAAAATCAACAACAATGCATCTAGAAAACTAGAGGCTATTCACAGTGATGCAAACTATTTAGCATCAACTGTTTCTCCAGTGCATATCGAGTTCCAAAGCTCACTTGCCAGATTGAACAATAGATGTTGGCGTGCCTCCACTTGATCACGACCAAATTGGTTATATGGTTCGAAAGGCAAGTCTTTTTCAGTCATGAAAGCCAGAAAGTCCTTCTTCGATTTATAACTATCTTCTCTAAGGGTTTCGTTCCAATGAAGCGTATTCGCGTACGATTTCAATTTGTATTCGAACAACTCGTTGCCACTTGAAATGTTGTCTTTACCTTTGAGCAACAAAATCGCCCCTAAACGATTTCGATCAATTTCAAAAGCATCTTGATCTTCATTGTAAAATTCTAGGTTCTCATCGTTGCGGGATAAAATGTGTTCAATGTGGAATCCATTGACCGTGCCTGTATTTTTAACAAGATCAGAAAATGGATGTTTTGCCGTAGATTTTGTTCCCGTAGCAATAAATTTATCCACACGCGCAAAAAAGTATCGTGTAAATCGTGCAGGGATATCATTTATCGAAGTATTTTTAAATTGTGCATATTCAAATGCATGAGCCACGTCAGCTACACGTCTTCGTTCAAGAAGAGAATTAAGCTTTTTTTCGAATACTTCGTTGATTTCAGATGCTGTACCATTCCTAATCTTCGTTGAAATTTCAAATACTGCCTCATTGAATTCGTTGCTATCGTATGCTCTTTGGAGTCTAAGTAAAACAAACAGCCTATCAACATTTGCACCTATAAGCCTAATCTTTTCATCCTCCTCCGGGTCGTTTGTAGAGCAAGCCGAAAGAATTAATTGCAATTGACTATCCATGTCGTTCAATCGATTATAAAAAAGCTCTTCAAAGCCGTTCTGTTCAWGCATTGAATCGGCCCAAATTTTGGAATAGAGCTTTGTAAAATAATCTAATTCGCTTTTGAGAAAAGCTTTAACCCCTTCTGGATTTCTCTCCAATTTGAGTATCTTATTCAAGTCAGGCTTAAATATCTCTCGGTGGTAGTCACTATCGAAACGTTGTCCAGTTCCTCGAGTGTCAGAAAACTTCGCCTTTAGATAATATACAAAAAAGACGTCAATTTCCTCAGGTTTGTGTTGATTAACTCGTGTTACACAATCCTCCCACAAGCCGTTTAGATCCATACTATCAAGCTCAAGTTTGTCTACTTGGCCAAGCAGCTTTCCCTTCAATATCTCATACGGTCTCAGTCGGACTCCTCGATCATTAATAACTTCAAAGACCATCGGAACATCAGTCTGCTCTACTGCMRGKYWMNTAATTACCAACCGCTGCAAAAAGTAAAAAATGAAGGTTTCGAGTTTATGCTTGGAGCATAGTTTCTCTTCTAAATACGCATTTATAACGTTGTAGTTATTAACCATATTTACCGCAGAAGTTCCGCTCTCAGTTGGGATTTCATCTTCATCATCATAAAGTGCCTTTAGCGTATTGAGATGTTTTTCATGGTTCATCCAGAATTGAGTTTCAAAACCTGCTTGACCAGCGATTTTTTGTGTAACCCAACCGGACAATTTTGATTCAGCCACTCCGCAACGATGCAACAAATTAATAAGCATTAATGTAAGTGTCGTTAATCGTTGTTGTCCATCAACAACATACACGCGACCCTCCACCGTATTAGTCACGTATGTATTCAAATAATACCAAGGATATTTCGAGTTTACTGTCTCTGAATTTGGTTCGAGTGAACTGTTTTTACTGTATGCAGCTTCAAATGCGTAAAATACATCATCTAGCAACCGTGTCACAGGTTCTTCATTCCATTTGTAATCACGTTGGTAAAAATCAATAAAGTATGTAGTGGTCCCAAAAAGTTTGTCGATACTCTGTTTGTCCGGTGAAATATCCAAAAGTCACTCCCAAATTAATTTACGCCAAAACTCAACTAATAGCTGTTTGAACCCATCCTATACTCATGAATGCTATATTCAACAATCAAGAATCGTTATAGTTGCACCAGCGACATTGATGCTTCGTATTGGATCTAACAAAACTTGGGACACCATACGTATTTCAAGATACCAATAGATACAAGATTTAACCAGAACTGCAATCCAACTTTACGTAAAATTGTTGCACACTGTTCGGCAGCTATCAAAATTTCAGTGCCTTAGTCATGCATTTTCTATTGTTAACAAAGCTGAWRKTWYWKAWAATTTYYRSWMYAMYNNTTTTTKAMMMWRAWMGGTGGGTGTGCTAGTTAACAAGTTTACAAATCACTTACCACTTACCACTTACCACTTACCACTTACCACTTACCACTTACCACTTACCACTTATCCGTAAGCCGTTCCTGATGCATCGCTTACGACTATTCGAACAGTTGTCACATAGACGGCCAATTGCCCGGGCTCTACCATTATGGCGAAAGTTGTCACTTTGAAGTTACCGTCCGAGACACGAACGCAGACGTTTATGACTTTGGTGCAAGTGGATATTTTTCATATTCAACTTAATCTATTTGTATGAGGTTTCTATATTCACCAATCCACCCCTCTTTCCTGAAACACCCACTGCGATACACTACCCTCCATGCTTTACACATTCCCCGATGAAGCTATCAAAGAGCTACGCGACATATGCTCAAAAGAACTAGGTAAAGAAATGTCCATGGACGATGCCCGGTTTACCGGTAATCAGTTGTTGAACCTGTATCGGTGCCTGTGTGAGATTGCAGAAGATAATCCTGATCTTCAGGCAGAGAGTGAAGCGTTTGAGGTTCCACCTCGCGCATAATTTTGACAGCTTCGAATGCTAATTCTACAACCTTGGGGTCGTTAGCTATTATTGCCAGTTTTTGCACCTGCGGTTTGGTTAATTTCTTGGCTTTATGTGGCTTGGTTCGAACGTTTTCTACTTTCCCGCACAACCGTGGAACCCCAACCGCAGAGAGCATTTCAATGAACGGGAATCTGGCTTCCAGCCTGACTTTTTTATCTTTTAATGTCGGGTTCGAACACAGTATTTTCAGAAGTTTGCGTTTCATACACACATCCGCAGCAGAAAAATATTTTACGGCTCTAGCATTGAACATACTCAAGATTTTCAAGGGTTCGAACGTAGGCTTTTCTTTTCGGGCAATTTCTGCTTTTCCCCGAGCACTGGCGATGCTGATCTGCAAATTCTTGCGTTTATTGGTAAATTCATCATCGGTAATCACATCACGTAATCTAAGATCGGTCAGATTGGAAATCTGCTTCTCATAATCATTAACGGCAAGGGCGTGCTTTTCAGCGATGGCTTCCTCTTCAGATTTTAACTCGCCATTGAATTGTGACAATTGCTTTGCAAGCCAGTCAAACACGGGTTCAACGATACTCAACTGTTTCATAAATTCCACAATCTGACTTTCAAGCTGTCGCACTTCAATAGAGGGTTGCGTGCATTTCGGCGTGCGATGGACACGCGTACAATGATAATAGGTGTATTCTCGACCACTTGGCTTGCGCTTGTATTCCGCTGTTACAGACAACCCACATGCGCCACAACGCAACAGGCCCGCATATGCAAACGCATGCTTTTTGGGTTTAATTTTGGTTTCCCCACTTATCAAAACTTGTGTTTGTTCAAACTCCTGTTTTGATACAACAGGTTTGTGCTTTCCCTCATAGATTTGCCCGTTCCAAAGAATAAAACCTGCATAAAAGGGATTTGAGAGCATTTTATACAGTGTGGATACCGCAGGTTTTTTGCCGCCCTTGGTTTTATGTTGTGGCGTTGTATATCCCCATTCATCGCACACAATACGATGAATGCTTAAAACAGAATGCCCACCTGATAAAAGTAGTTCGAATATATTTCGCACGGCCTTAAAGTGCTCTTTATCCGGTAGTATTGTTTTTGTTTCCGGACAGTTTTTATACCCAATAGGTGCCATATTGGGTTTCCATCC
>JAESRR010000243.1 GCA_016764535.1 Cohaesibacteraceae bacterium
CATCGCCCCTCACTCCCCGCGTTCAATCATCGCAAGAGAAGGCGTTTCGCGCAGCAATTGCTGACCATAGACACTTTGCGGAGCCGCAAAAAAATCATCCGCCTTTGCCTGTTCAACCAGCTCGCCGCCCTTTAACAAAATCAGGTCATCAGACATTTGTCGCACCACAGCCAGATTATGGCTGATGAACAATATCGACAGGCCAAACGCCGCCTGCAAATCCTTCAGCAGGTTAAGAATTTGCGCCTGGATCGAAACATCAAGCGCTGATGTAGGTTCATCGCAAATCAAAAACTCCGGCCGTGCAACAAGCGCCCGTGCCACTGCAATACGTTGTCTTTGTCCGCCCGAGAACTGATGCGGGTAACGCATCATCGCCCAGTGTGGCATGTCGACCAGCTCCAATACCGAAGCAACAATACGATCGATGGTCTTGTTATCCTTTTCCAGACCAAAATGCCGGATCGGGGCCGCGATAATATCGCCGATCTTCTGACGATTATTCAGCGATGAATACGGGTCCTGAAAGATCATCTGGATCTGYCGCCGTGAAGGRTGTCCGCGCTTGCGTTTGYTGGCCGGGGGAAGCGGTGATCCGTTAAACAGCATCGCGCCGCTGGAAGKCGGMACCAGCCCGACAATGGCTTTGGCAAGGGTTGATTTGCCCGAYCCGGATTCCCCGATAATCCCCAGRGTWCGCCCGCGCGCCACATCAAACGAAATATTGCGCARSGCATCAAACCCTTTRGCTTTSACAAAGGCAAARGGYTTYTCGCCATAAAATGTGACGCCCAGWTCCCGCACCGAYAAKACATTGCCCTGRSTTTTRGCYTGCTCTTCACCCGTACCCAGCAACCAGTTCGATGCAAAATCTGCAGATGCACCCGCGACCTTCCAGTGCAACGGCACGCCTGCCTGTTTTACCTTTTCCTGGGCGATATTGGTAAAGCGCTCGATCCGTGTTTCCAGACGCGGCACAGCTGCCATCAGCGATTTGGTATAGTCGGTTTGCGGATTGGCCAGCACATCTATTGTCGGGCCGGTTTCAATCAATTTGCCACCACGCAACACAGTCACCTTGTCTGCGACTTGTGCAATCACCCCGATATCGTGGGTGATCAGTAAAAATCCAACACCACGCTCATTTGCCAGTTTTTTGATCAGTTGCAGAATTTGTTTTTGCACCGCTACATCRAGCGCTGTTGTSGGTTCATCGGCGATGATCAATTTGGGGTTGGTGCAAAGMGCCAGCGCAATCACCACMCGCTGCCGCATGCCRCCGGAAAACTGGTGCGGATATTGGGTGATACGATTTTCGACATCGGGAATATCCATGTCGTCCAGCAGCTTCACAGCTTCGGTCCGCGCGACAGTATAATCAACATCCCGATGCTGACGGATAGTCTCAACCAGCTGGTCCTCGATGGTCAAAAGCGGGTTGAGGGAGGTTTGCGGGTCCTGGAAAATCATCGAGATTTCCGCACCGCGCAGCTTGTGATAGTCAGCGTCCGGCAGGTCCTGCAACTCCCTGCCTTGCAGACGAACACGGCCGTCGGCAATGTATCCTGGCGACGATATCAACCCGTTGATCGCGGCACCAATGGTGGTTTTACCCGCGCCGGATTCTCCCACCAGACCGTGGATCTCGCCTTCCGCGATATCCAGATCAATCGCTTCAATAGCCGTCAGCGTTCCAAACCGGGTTGGATATTTGACAGTGAGATTACGTATTTCAAGCAAGCCAGACATTAGCGCGACCCCGGATTGAGCGCATCGCGCAGAAAATCACCAAGTAGATTGACCGAAACGATCAACAGGATAAGTCCCATGGAGGGGAAAAAGACAATCCACCACTCGCCGGAGAATATGTATTCGGTGCCGATACGAATAAGCGTACCAAGGCTTGGCTGGTTGGCCGGAACACCGACGCCAAGGAACGACAGGGTCGCTTCCAGCAAAATAGCAACCGCCAGATCAATTGTTCCGATCACCAGCAATGGCCCTCGAATATTCGGAAGGATCGATTGCATCATGATCCGGAATGGATGCACGCCCATGATTTGTGCGGCCTGAACATATTCCTTGTTGCGCTCAACAAAAGTCGAGGCACGCGCAACACGGGCAAAATTCACCCACAGCGACAGGCCAATCGCCAGCGCCAGCACAATCAACATCAGTTCTTCATGCTGCTCGCGCGGCAAAATTCCGCGCGCAACACCATCCACCAGCAATGCGGTGAGAATGGCAGGCAGGCTCAATTGCACATCAGCAACCCGCATGACAATTGTATCAAACCGCCCACCCAGATAACCCGCAGCCAACCCAAGCGAAATACCCAGCACCGCTGCAAACACCACGGCGCTCACACCGACAATCAGCGAAAGCCGGGCACCATACAAAATCGAGGATAACAGATCCCGGCCCTGATCATCTGTCCCGATTATAAACCGCGGATCGCTGAACTCCTGCCATATCGGTGGCATGAAGTTATCCAGAATGGAAAATGTTTCCAGATCATAAGGATCACTTGCCGCAAACAATGGCGCGAACAACGCGCCGCCAATACACAGGATCGCAATAATCGCAGCGCCCTGCGCCACACGGTTTTGCAGGAACAGATAAAGCAGCTCGTTCTCAACCCGCACACGCGCCCAACCGGCTCTTAAATCAGCAATCATGATCCGGTCTCCGATTTCAGCCGCACACGCGGATCAATGACAAAATATAAAATATCGACGATCAGGTTGATCACCACAAACACCAGCGCAATCACCACCAGATAGACCGACATCACCGGGATATCGACGTAACGAATACTATCCAGAAACAGCAAGCCCATGCCCGGCCACTGGAAGACACTCTCAGTCACAATCGAAAAGGCAATGATGCCACCAAACTGCAAACCGATGATCGTGATCACCGGGATCATCGAATTTTTCAGCGCATGACGGTAATGTACGGATCGATAGTCGATGCCCCGCGCCACGGCGAATTTAATGTAGTCAGTGTTCATCACATCCTGCATTTCGGAGCGAACAAGACGCATGGTGAGGGTGAGTTGATATAGGCCCAGTGTGACAGCGGGCAGCACAAGGGATTGCCAGCCCTTGACCGTCAGAAAGCTGGTCTGCCACCAGCCAATCGCCACCGTTTCACCACGGCCGAAAGTTGGCAACCAGCCCAGTTGCACCCCGAATACATAAATAAGGAATATCCCGATGACGAATGTCGGCACGGATATACCAACAAGGGTGGAGAACAAAATGGCGTTCACCACCAGCCCGCCCTTGTGCAGGGCGGCATGAATTCCGGCCGGGATTCCAGCAGCCAGAGATATTAGTAGTGAAATAAAGCCCAGCTCCAGTGTCGCGGGCATCCGTTCAAGCAACATATCCACAATTGGCTGCCGTGTGCGAAAGGAAAACCCGAAATCGCCCGAGGCGAGCCGCGAAACGAACCGCACATACTGGGTTATCGGGCTGTCATTCAGACCAAGGTCCTGACGCAAACGCTCCTGATCCTCGATCGAGGTTTCCTGCCCCACCATGACGGCAACCGGATCACCGACGTAGCGGAAAAGCGAGAAAGCGATGAGACTAACCATGAGCATGACGATGACAGACTGCACCAATCGCCGGAGAATAAAGAAGACCATAAAGCGCCCGCCCCGTAAGTTTTGCCAAACGATACAGCCAGCAATCTCCGCTGGCTATATTCCCGTTATTGTTTAGCCATCACGACCCGCTCACAATATTGTTACAACACACGAAATCACATTTGTTGGACAGGATTGACCATTAAATCTACGCTCAAAATCCAACCTGGAGTGTAGGATATGAAACAAGTAAACAGATTGCGACGCGGGGCAGTCCTTGCCTGTGTGTCCGCAGCATTATTGTGCGGATCCGCTTCCGCAGAAACCTTCCGCTGGGCAGGCACCACCGACCCGCAGACCATGGACCCGCATGCGTCCAACTCCGCACCGGTCCTTGGGTTCCTCAACAACAT
Source organism: Cohaesibacteraceae bacterium (assembly GCA_016764535.1). Taxonomy (GTDB): domain Bacteria; phylum Pseudomonadota; class Alphaproteobacteria; order Rhizobiales; family Cohaesibacteraceae; genus JAESRR01. The sequence goes on from JAESRR010000243.1 coordinate 4,009, forward strand.
ATATGAAGGTCTTGTCCGTCGTAACAAGGAAATGAAGATCGAGGGTTCGCTGGCTGAAAGTTGGGAAGCCATCGGTGCCGAAGGCTGGCGCTTTCATCTACGCAAGGGCGTCACTTTCCATGACGGCTCGGCGTTTACTGCGGAAGACGTTTTGTTTTCCTATGAGCGCGCGGCGTCAGAAGAATCCGATGTCCGATCATGGTTTTCGCCCGTTTCCAAAGTCACTGTAGTTGATGATCATACCATCGACTTTATGACCAACGCGCCCAATCCGCTATTTCCGGATTCCATTGCCAACTTCATGATCATGGACAAGACATGGAGCGAAGCATATCAAAGCGCCCGTCCTGCCCGTGATGCAGAAAATAAAGCCACACGCAGTGCCAATGGCACCGGTGCCTATACGCTTGCGTCCCGAAATCCTGGCGTCAAAACAACGCTCACGCCATATTCCGGCTGGTGGGATACCAACAACAGCAATATTACCGAAGCTGTCTTCACGCCAATTGGTTCCGTTTCAACCGGCATGTCTGCTTTGTTGTCTGGCGAAATTGATTTTATTGCCCCCATTCCATTGCAGAACGTTCCTGCAATGAAAAAGCGGTCCGGTTTCTCGGTTCTTGAAGGTGTTGAAGCCCGCGTCCTGATGCTTGGTTTTGGCCATGAATCTTCAGTGCTTAAATATTCAGATGAGACCACCGACAAAAATCCGTTTCAGGATGTACGGGTTCGCAAGGCTGTCTATCAAGCGATTGACGTCAACGCCATCGTTGGACGCGTGATGCGTGGTGCAGCACAACCGGCCTCCCAGCTGATTTCACCTGCCATGCGTGGTTATTCAACCAGCCTTGATGCACGGTTTGATTTTGATCCCAAAGCTGCAAAGGCACTGTTGGCTGAAGCCGGATATCCTGATGGCTTTTCCTTCGGCATGATGTGTCCCAATGATCGCTACATCAATGATGAAGCCGTCTGTCGGGCAGTTGCAGCCATGCTGGCAAAAGTCGGCG
>JAESRR010000160.1 GCA_016764535.1 Cohaesibacteraceae bacterium
TGGAAATATGCATGAATACGACACGGCTTGATGGCCTCGACTTCGCACGGTTTTTAGCATTTGTCGGAATGCTGATTGTCAATTTCAAACTTACACTGGGCATGCAGACGGACAACGAGTGGCTTGTCTCCATAGTGGGTATATTTGATGGCAAAGCGGCGGCTTGTTTTGTTATTTTGGCAGGACTTGGTCTGGGATTATCAGCCCGACGATTTGACAATCATATTCCATGGACAAACACATTCAAAAAAGTTGTGTTTCTTGCGACGATCGGTCTCGCTAATGCGATTCTGTTTCCACCCGACATATTGCATTATTATGCTGTCTATTTTCTGTTGGGAGCTTTTTGCCTGCGCTTTGCCAATAAAACGCTCATCATTTTGATATTGGTGATGGTTGTAATCCAGATATTGATGTTGCTGCTTCTTGATTACGAGGCAGGCTGGGAATGGTCTACTTTAACCTATCTCGATTTTTGGACACTGAACGGATTTGTTCGCAATCTGTTGTATAATGGCTGGCATCCGGTCATTCCCTGGTTCGGGTTTTTTCTGTTTGGTATTTTTATAAGCAGACTGGATCTCCAAAACCGTCATGTTCTGCATGCGCTGTTCCGGACCGGACTAATATCAATTTTAATTTTGAGCATCATTTCGTTTGTAGCAGCCCGATAWTTGATCGGCAACGAACTTGAATTAATCGCATCTTTATCTCCGATCCCCCCGCAACCACTTTACATGGCTATGGGTTTTTCCAGTGGAGTCTGCCTCATAGGTGGTATCCTGTTGGTTTTCCAATCAAAAATTTCTCGTCCTGYTCCTGTATCTGGAGTGTTGAAAACATTGTCCGCTGCGGGACGCTTTACCCTTACGTTTTACGTTGCACATATTTATATCGGTATGGGGCTGGTGGAAGAATTGGGCTATCTGGGAAAATTAACACTGGAGCAAACACTGGTGGCGACTTTGTTCTTTTGCTCTGCTCTTGTTTTGTTTTCCATTATTTGGTCAAAATATTTCAAATATGGACCGGTTGAAGGGATAATGAGACGTTTGTGCAATTGATAATAACGCCGGTTTTTAGGTTTTTTGACCAAAACCCTTGCGTGCTCCCCCTGTTGGGATGTATTTGACTAGACCCTTCCCACCAACTGAATAGCGACACGTTTCCATGACAACGCACAAACTTCTCCTCCTGCCAGGTGACGGCATTGGCCCCGAAATCATGACAGAAGTTAAATCGATCCTGGGCTGGATTGAGAAGAACTCCGAAGTTTCATTCGAAACGGAAGAAGATCTTGTTGGTGGCAGTGCATATGATGCACACGGCAAGTCGATTTCAGAAGAAGCAATGAAGCTCGCGCATAACGCAGATGCCATCTTGTTTGGCGCTGTTGGTGGAGAAAAATGGGCCGATGTGCCCTATGATATGCGTCCTGAAGCGGGCCTTTTGCGCCTGCGTAAAGACTTGGACCTGTTTGCCAATCTTCGCCCGGCTATTTGCTATTCGGCGCTGGCTCAGGCATCCAGCCTTAAACCGGAGCTGGTTGAAGGCCTCGACATTCTGATTGTTCGTGAATTGACCGGCGGTGTTTATTTTGGTGAACCAAAGGAAATAGTCACTCTTGAAGATGGCCAGAAACGTGCTGTTGATACGCAGGTCTACACAACTTCCGAGATCGAGCGCATCACGAAAATGGCTTTCGATCTCGCAAGGACCCGATCCAACAAACTGATGTCATCTGAAAAACACAACGTCATGAAATCCGGTGTTCTTTGGAAAGAAGTTGTCAACGCCGTCCATAAAGATGGATATCAGGACGTCGAACTTGGCCACATTCTTGCTGATAATTGCGCAATGCAACTGGTGCGAAATCCAAAGCAATTCGATGTAATCGTCTGTGACAATTTATTTGGTGACATGTTGTCCGATGTCGCTGCCATGCTCACAGGATCATTGGGCATGCTACCATCAGCTTCACTGGGAGCTGTTGATAGTTCAACCGGTCAACGTGCTGCACTTTATGAGCCTGTCCATGGTTCTGCACCTGACATTGCGGGAACCGGCGCTGCAAATCCAATAGCAATGATTGCCTCATTGGCTATGGCACTTCGGTATTCATTCAATATGGGTAAAGAAGCAGATTTGCTGGACAAGGCAATCGCAGGGGTACTTGATCAGAACATCCGGACCGGTGATATTTATACGAACGGCATGACCAAAGTCGGCACCAATGGAATGGGCGCTGCAATCCTGGCTCAGCTGGATGCACAGGCCTGATTTTACAACTATAAATTTGAAACAACAAAGAGGCCCCGATCGTTTTGGGGCCTTTTTTAATGCTATTTTTCTTCTCTGTTTTTAGAATGATACGCATCATTCGGACGCATATCAATCGCACTTGCCATACGGTTTGACATGTTAAAAAACGCCGCCACAGCGGCTATATCCCAGATGTCCCGATCGGAAAAACCAGCGTCCACAAGAGGTAACCGGTCCGAATCAAGCATCCTTGAAGGCTGTTCAGTCACTTTTTCGGCATAAACCAGCATGGCATAATGCCTATCAGACAAGCTTGCGGCCCGAAAGTTCATCACCAGAACCTCCCCGAGTAATGGATCGCCGGAAAGCTCCCGCACAGCTGCCCCATGTGCCGACAAACAATAAAAACATTTGTTGATACTGGACACCACAACCGCAATCATCTCACGTTCCAGTCGTGACAACCCGCTTTCTGACAGCATTAAGTCATTGTAAAGGGTGGTAAAACCGGCAAATTTTGCTGCATCAAAAGCGTAGGCCTTCAAAACGTGCGGAACCATCCCGAGTTTTTCTTCACACTTGTCAAAATAGCCGGCAATATTGGCATCAAGGGGGTCAGGAATCTGGATATTCAAGTCCATTACCCGGTCACCGGATTTTTGGGATTTGGGGCGTTGATTGGAATTTTCTGTCATCTGAAAGCCTTACCCGGGGGAAATGTGTCATCAAATCGAATTTGGTAACTTTATTCTGAAACAAGTCATGGTTAAAGTCTGCCTAAAGAACAGGCACAAGACCAGTCTCGCCAGGGGAAAATGTCATGAGAAACGATCAGGAATCAGCCAAGGCCCGTCTCCTCAAGGCGGCCAGGGTCCTCCTCATCAAGGAATGTGGAGAAGAAGCAGCTCTTCTGCTTGATCCACTTTTTGATGGCAGCGACGCCGAAGACATTTCTGTATATACTGCACGGGAAATTGCAGCATTTACGCACGATGCCTACCAGGCATTGAAAAATTACCACTCGGACAAACCTGCAATCCGGATTTATGATCCAGATTTTCCCAATATCGACAATGGGCATTTCAGCAATATTTCGATAATTGAAATTCACAACAATAATATGCCATTCCTGATGGATTCAATTCTCAGTGAACTTCAGGTTACCGATGTTGATCTGCAACTTGTTTTACATCCTGTTTTAACAGTTGAACGATCTAAAAACGGCCTGCTTGAAACGCTTCTCGATCCAGGTTCCCCCGATGTCCCTCGCAATGCAACAAAAGAGAGTTTTATTCAGGTCCACGTGACCCGGCTTGCCAACAAAGCCGAAAAAATGGCTATCGAGGAACGGCTCGGCAAAGTACTTTCAGATGTGCATCTGGCGGTGTCTGACTGGCGCTCGATGATCCTGCGCCTGCAGGAAGCTATCTCGGGATACCGTAAAAGCCCGCCACCCATTCCCGCTGAAGAAGTTGTCGAGACTGTTCATTTTCTGGAATGGCTTGTAGAGGACAATTTTACGTTCCTTGGCATGCGTGATTACTCATTTGAAGGCGGTTCGGAAACCGGAGATCTGATTAGCGTTGATGATGGTGGCCTGGGTCTGTTAAGCAACCCGGATGTCAGAGTTCTGCGCCGGGGTTCTGATCTGGTCACAATCACACCCGAAATCAGGGAATTCCTGAATAAGCCCGAATGTCTGATCATCACCAAGGCGAATGTAAAAACCACCGTCCACCGCCGTTCGTATATGGATTACATCGGAATTAAATTGTTTGATTCCGAGGGAAATCTAACTGGCGAACTACGCATAGTTGGTCTTTTCACGTCTACTGCATACACACGTTCAACCCTTCAAATTCCATTTCTACGGCGCAAGGTCGCCAAGGTTATGGCCAGAGCCGGGTATGACAGTGACAGTCATTCCGGCAAAGCCCTGCTGAACGTCCTTGAAGGGTACCCTCGCGATGAATTATTTCAAATTAGCGCCAAACAGCTAACCGGGTTTGCACTTGATATACTTCGCTTGATCGCCCGCCCGCGTATTCGTGTCTTATCCAGACGGGACAAATTTGATCGATTTGTTTCAGTCATGATTTTTGTACCAAGAGATCGCTACAACACCGATGTCCGCATCAAAATAGGTGAATATCTCAAGGATATTTATGACGGCCGGGTATCAGCCATATATCCAAGCTTCCCGGAAGGCGGATTGGCGCGGGTTCATTTTATTATTGGTCGCTCGGAAGGTGAAACACCTCATCCTCAGCGCAAGGAACTTGAACTTGCGGTCACCAATATCATACGCACCTGGCGCGACCATCTCAGTGATCAGTTGCAAAAATCCGGCGATCCAATAAAAGCCCGAATTCTAACCCAAAGATATGGTGAAGCCTTTCCTGTTTCCTATCGCGACCTGTTTTTACCCAAAGCCGCTGTTTCCGACATCTGTATGCTGGAAACACTCAGCAATGAAACACACACGGCAATCGAGTTTTATCGCAAGGAAAATGACCCAAAAAATCGTGTCGCATTAACAATATTACATTCAGACACACCCGTACCCCTGTCCGAGCGGGTTCCAATACTGGAAAACATGGGTTTTCGGGTCATCGACGAACGTTCATACGAAATCACACCATCCGGCGGCCGATCAGTTGTCTGGCTCCACGATATGGAGCTGGAAAAAAGCTCCGGGGATGCTGTTGATCTTGAAAACGGGTCAGACCAGCTGCGCGATTGTTTTCTCGCTATCTGGTATGGCAAAGCCGAAAATGACGGTTACAACGCACTTGTAGTAAACGCAGGAATTCAGTGGCGCGACATCGCAATGTTGCGAACCATATCGCGCTATTTGCGTCAGGTTCGCATTCCATACTCGCAGGACTATATGTGGGATACACTCAATCGCTATCCCGACATTGCCGGTTTGATTGTCGATCTGTTCAAAACGCGTTTTAATCCAAAAAAAACCGGAAGAAAAACCGAAACAGAGCGCCTCGCTGCCGGTCTCAGTACAATCCTGGGCTCTGTATCCAATCTGGACGATGATCGTATATTGCGCAGGTTCGCCGAGGTCATTCAGGCGGCATTGCGAACAAATTTCTATCAACTGGATGACGAAGGACTACAACAGCCAACCATCGCATTAAAACTTGACCCAAGAGCCATGGAAGAAATGCCGGAACCAAGGCCATTTCGCGAAATATTTGTTTACAGCCCACAGGTTGAGGGCGTTCACATGAGATTTGGCACGGTTGCGAGAGGCGGATTACGCTGGTCAGACAGGCCACAGGATTTTCGAACCGAGGTATTGGGACTGGTTAAAGCCCAGCAGGTCAAAAACGCGGTTATCGTCCCCGTAGGTGCAAAGGGCGGCTTTTATCCAAAAAAACTCCCGACATCCGGTGGTCGGGAAGCCTTTATGGCGGAAGGAATTGCCAGCTATAAGATATTCATTTCCGCATTGCTTCAGGTCACTGACAATCTGGATGGCGATCTGGTTCTGCCACCAAATCAGGTTGTTAGACATGATGGAGATGACCCCTATCTCGTTGTAGCAGCCGATAAGGGCACGGCGACTTTTTCAGATACTGCCAACAGTATTTCCCAGGCAAATGAATTTTGGCTGGACGACGCTTTTGCATCGGGTGGCTCGGCCGGGTATGACCATAAAAAAATGGGTATTACAGCCCGGGGAGCCTGGGAAGCTGTCAAACGGCACTTTCGCGAAATGGATCGCGATATACAAACTGAGCCTTTTTCCGCAATCGGCGTTGGCGATATGTCAGGCGATGTATTTGGCAACGGTATGTTGCTATCAAAATCGACACGCTTGATTGCAGCTTTTGATCATCGTGATATTTTCATTGACCCCGACCCGAAAGATCTTGATGCATGCTGGACCGAGCGTAAACGGTTGTTCGACATGGGCCGATCAAGCTGGAAAGACTATGAAACATCGCTGATATCCAAAGGTGGTGGAATTTTTTCCCGATCAGAGAAATCAATTAAATTATCGACAGCAATTCGCAAATTGCTTGAAATTGACAAACCAGCTGCCACGCCAAATGAGCTGTTACGCGCCATTCTTAAATCCGAGGCCGACTTGTTATGGTTTGGTGGTATTGGAACATATGCCCGCGCATCGAGTGAAACAAATGCCGATGCCGGAGACAAGGCAAATGACTCTATTCGTGTCATGGCAAAAGAACTCCGCGTAAAGGTAATCGGCGAAGGGGCCAATCTGGGCGTAACCCAATTGGCACGAATTGAGTTCCATGAAAATGGTGGGCGCTGTAACTCGGATGCAATTGACAATTCAGCAGGCGTCAATTCATCCGATATGGAAGTGAATATCAAGATTGCATTTGGCTCTGCGGTCCGGGCAGGAAAGCTGGATACACCTGCTCGAAACAAACTGCTTGCCAAAATGACAGATGAAGTCGCGGCGCTGGTATTGCGAAACAACTATCTGCAAACACTGTCTTTATCTATGACTGAACGTCGCGGAATGGAAGATTTTGCTTATCAAAAACGCCTGATGGAAATACTCGAACAGATGGATCTGCTCAATCGCGAGGTTGAACAATTACCGGACGACGTCAGTATCCTGAAACACGAACAATCGGGCGTACCGTTAAGCCGCGCCGAAATAGGTGTATTGTTGGCTTATGCCAAACTCACGCTTTACGATCAATTGCTGGCAGATGATGTCCCCGACCAGGATTATCTGGAAAAGGAACTCGTTGAATATTTCCCCAGAGCAATGCAAAAAAACTTCCACGGAGAAATCAACAGTCATCGCCTGAAACGAGAAATTATCGCAACCGTTATCGCCAATTCGATGATCAACAGAGGTGGAACAACACTCGTTGCACGCCTCACCGATCAAACCGGTGCCACAGGATCTGAAATTGCCATCGCTTACGTTGCTGTCAGGGATAGTTTTGCGATGCGCGCAATCAATAGCCGAATTGATACGCTGGACAATCAGGTTTCAGGTGATATTCAATTGAAACTCTATATGGCCGTCCAGGATGTTTTACTTGAACAAATTCAATGGTTCCTGCGCAATACAAAACAGACAAAAACACTCGCTGACACAGTCAGCCATTTTCAAAACGGCATATCCAAACTCGGCAAAAAAGTACACAGCTATTTGCCAGCTTATTTACAAAATAAAATTTCGCAGGATAAAAAAATCTATGTTGATGCGGGCGTGCCTGAAGAGCTCGCCGAAGAAATTGCGGGATTACCAACGATTGCCCGCATTTCCGATATTATTCTTGTAGCTGACAGGGCGGGAAAACCTCTCGATTTATGTGCACTTGCATATTTCGATGTCGCCGGGCATTTCCGGATCGGACGGATAGATGCCATAGCGCGCAATCTTGATGTCAGCGACTATTATGACAGCCTTGCTCTTGATAGAGCCAGAGACCTGCTCGCCGAATCGCATCGAAAAATGACAGCTCAAATATTGGCGTTGGCAAAAGGCAAAAAATCCGGTCTCGAGGTCTGGTTAAGCGACAACGAAAAAGTCGTCAAACGAACGCTTGATTCAGTAAATGCAATAATAGAAAGCGATGATTTGTCTGTTTCAAAAATTTCTGTAGCCGCTGGCTTATTGGCAGATTTATCACGTACCTAAGTGATCCTGGGGAGGAAATAGATTGCGTTCCGGTGAAGGTATGACAAAACGCATGCCACAGCGTGCCATTGCGGGCTGGCTAATGTTTGACTGGGCAGCCCAGCCCTGGTTTACACTTATAACAACTTTTGTATTTGCCCCCTGGTTCGCCAGCAAAGTGGCGCAAACTCCCGCTGAAGGCCAGGCAATGTGGGGATACGCGTCTGGCTTCGCCGGTCTATGCATTGCGCTTCTGGGGCCTTCTCTGGGTTCCATTGCCGATCAAATGGGGCAACGCAAACCCTGGATTGCCGCGTTTTCATTTATCTATGTCATTTGCGCCAGCCTGCTCTGGTTTACAGATCCAGGGTCCTCACATGCTGTAATCATTGCACTCACTGCATTTTGCATCGGAACTATCGCAATCGARTGYGCCACMGTTTTCAATAATGCRATGATGCCRTCTCTTCTCCCSCGACATAGCTGGGGRAGGCTTTCAGGGTATGGATGGGCCACAGGCTATGTWGGCGGCCTTGTCAGYCTKGTTGTTGTATTGGGGTTTTTRGCTGCCAATCCYCAGACMGGACTWACAMTKCTGGGCCAAATRCCGYTGATGGGTCTGGAACCGGAACTCTCGGAAGGYGACCGGATATCCGGTCCGTTTTCTGCTRTTTGGTACATYATTTTTGTGTTGCCCCTGTTTTTGTTCACACCTGATGGAAACAAACAGGCACCTCTAAAGCAGGCACGMMRGCATGTWTGGCGMAGARTACTYCAATCCATAAAAGACGCAMGMSAGGAACAACATCTGTTTCGRTTTCTGATTGCCAACATGATTTACAARGAYGGATTRGCSGCYTTATTTGTRTTTGGYGGAATCTACGCGACCGTAACGTTCGATTGGGAAATTATGGAAATGGGCATATTTGGAATATTGCTCACTTTGACCGGAACAATTGGCGCAATTATTGGCGGGATATTCGATGACAAAAAAGGGCCGAAACCTGTTGTCATTGTCAGTCTCGTTTTCCTGATTATTTGTTCGGTCGGGATGCTAAGTCTTGAAAAAGATCGCGTGTTCTTCCTGTATTCTGTTGATCCAACGTGGACCGGGTTGTTCTCAACGCTGCCAGAGCAAATATTTTTGGGCTTTGCCGGAATCATTGGATTTTGCTCCGGGCCATTGCAGTCAGCCAGTCGCACCCTGCTCGCACGTTTATCACCRCCGCAAAAACGCACTGAATTCTTCGGCCTGTTTGCCTTGTCCGGAAAGTTGACGTCTTTTGCAGGGCCTGTAGCAGTTGCCACAATCACAACGGTGACAGGAGATGTGCGCCTTGGTGTCGCCGTGCTGGTATTATTTCTGGGCGTTGGTCTGATACTGCTGACCAGGGTGCGTCAGCCAGATGTTGGCTGACGCAGATATTTAATCAATGCCGGAAATGCCGCATTCCGGTAAATACCATTGCGAGACCAGCTTCATCTGCCGCAGCAATCACTTCATCATCCCGTATCGAGCCACCCGGCTGAATGACCGCAGTAGCACCGGCTTCAACAGCAGCAAGCAAGCCATCTGCAAACGGAAAGAAGGCATCTGATGATACAACYGAGCCCWGTGTCAAAGCACCTTCAATTCCTGCAGCTTTAGCCGCGTCTTCYGATTTTCGGGCTGCAATCCGCGCACTGTCGATACGGCTCATTTGACCGGCTCCTATGCCAACTGTTGCGCCATCTTTTACATATACGATTGCGTTTGATTTAACGTGTTTGCCAACCYGAAAAGCAAATTTCAAATCCGTCAATTCCTGATCGGTTGGCTTACGTTTGGTTACCGTTTTCAAATCAAGATCATCAACATTACCATTGTCGCGGGATTGCACCAACAATCCGCCTGATACCGATTTAACCTGAACACCCTGCTCCGAAGGGTCCGCCATCCCGCCAGTTTCCAATAACCGAACGTTCTTCTTGCTGGAAAGAGCAATCCGGGCTTCCTTTGATATGGATGGAGCGATAATGACCTCCACAAACAATTTCCCGATTGCTTCTGCAGTCTTGCCATCTAGTTCGCGATTTAGCGCAATTATCCCGCCAAATGCGCTCATCGGGTCGCAACGAAGTGCATTTTGATATGCGTCAAACAATGTTTCACCSGTAGCAACACCACATGGATTTGCATGCTTGATAATCGCCACAACTGCCGTTTGATCSGCATCAAATTCACTCACAAGTTCAAARGCAGCGTCRGTRTCATTGATGTTATTRTAGGAAAGTTTTTTRCCCTGAATTTGKTKKGCYGTYGCRACACCCGSGCGTGAAGARGARGTTTTGTAAAAACCTGCATGTTGATGCGGRTTTTCWCCATAACGCATSACTTCAGCCAGGCTACCRCCAAACGCCCGATATTCCGGYGTTTCAATCTTGAGAGATTGTGCGAACCATCCKGAAATRGCKGCRTCATATGCWGCYGTRCGGGCAAAAGCCTTGGCTGCATATTTTTTGCGTGTCTCGAGAGAAACACCTCCTTTTTCAATATTATCGATAACTGCATCATAATCGGATGGATCAATAATTATTGTCAGAAATGCATGATTTTTTGCCGAGGCGCGGATCATGGCAGGACCGCCTATGTCAATATTCTCAACCAAAGCATCAGCATCTGAAGTAGACTTCAGAACATCTTCAAACGGATACAGGTTGGCAACAACCAGATCAATTTCAGGAATATTATGCTCTTCCATGGATTTTTTATGCTGCTCAAGCGTCCTGACACCAAGTAATCCGCCATGAATTGAGGGATGCAGGGTCTTGACCCGTCCATCCATAATTTCGGGAAAACCGGTGATATCTGTCACATCCACAACAGGAATACCGGCATCAGTCAGCGCTTTACGCGTACCGCCTGTCGAAATCAATTCAACACCAAGTTCTGAAAGACGCCTGGCGAAAGGAACAAGGCCCGACTTGTCGGAAACAGACAACAAAGCCCGTTTTATTTTTGTGCTTTCGGGAATGGAATAGGACAATGTCGCGACGGCCATTAACGTCTCCGATGGATTTTGTAAAAACAGGGTGTGGCGCGCCGATAACACAATTGAAAGATCAAGAACAGAGCAAAAGCTTACAGATGTTATGAACCTGGGTCGATTCAAACAGATTACCCAAACTAAACTTCCAGCGTATCCTGATTGTTCGAAACTGTTTTCCGTTTTTGTGGTTTTGCATCCGTAATGCGCACAAAGGCCCACTTCACATTGTCCCGGCTTCGCACACGATCATACAAGACAATCTGCTCCGTACGCCTCACACCATGAATGTCGCTGAGAAATACACTTTCCTCGATAAATATTTCCATTTCCCTTGCATGAAATTCCCAGTTTTCACCRTTCGGYAAAACCAGCATAACGACGTCACCGCCCTGAACCAGGCTAATTTTAACATCCGGATAAATGTGAAATCTAACGGCATAGGCATCCCGGCTTCTTTTGGTCTGTTTCCCCAGAGTTACAAGCCGATCTTCGCCTTCAATTACTGTTCCATCCAGTGAAACAGAAACATGTCTGGTGTGGCGCATGCCAAATCTTGATAAATAACCCCCGTGTGAAGCGTCTATCATATGATAGTGCTCATCAATCGACGTCTCGGCTTCGCATTTCCGTGAACCGGAATAAATTGGTGACAAAACATTGTCTGTACTGCTGAACCAGATATGTCCAAACCGGCAACTGGATGTATCACTCAGAATGAGTGTGGAATGTGCAGCAGTAGCTCTCGCCACCGAACGCCATCGATCATGACCATGAGCAGGCATTCCACAATTTACCACTATCGGGCATAGGCCTGAACTTAATTCAAAAGACAAAGCACCGGCACATGCTTCAAAGCTAAGCGATATGGGAGGGGGTGCTCCAACATCCATAAGGAGTATAGTCGTACCTGCATCTATCCTTGCATAACCGGAATATTCTGCAAACGGAACAGGTTGTCCGCGAACATCGTCATACGCCAGCAATGTTGCAAGAAAATCCGCTCGCGTACCGCCAACACCATTAAATCGTGCAAATTCGCCTGATCCGTTTCGGTAGAAACGCAACATCGGCATAATACGCTCAATTGCTTTCAACAATTCAGCAGGAACATTATATCCCCGGGATAAAAACACCTGCCTGAGAGGCAACAGATCAAGCAATATATCTACCAAAACCGCGGGGTTTCTTGTCGTATGCCCTCCATCCGAAAGGATTTGCCGTTTCAGTTCAACGTTCAACCTACGCGTACCGGTACGCAAAAGGCCCAGTTGATTTTCAGCAACCAGACCGGCCATGGTCATTGAAATCGCATTAACCAGGCGAGGTGTACCATCCGGAGCACTTCCTCCGGCACCTCGTAAAAATTTTATGTGACGGGACAACTCGCGCATGAATTTGCGATAAAATATATGATCGCACCCTTCAAGCAACAATGGTGACTGTGACAACCACGACATGACGCGAGACGCCGCAATATCAGTATCCCAAACGAGGTTGGAATATCCTGCATGATAGTCAATCCAGTCTTCGACAAGTGCGCGTGCATTTGAGGAATGATCAACAGCAGACCCGCCTTTCAAATGCCGCAGCCAGCTAAACCCGTGCAGTATCTTTGTCCATTCACTGCTCGGAGGCGTTACATCAAAGGGAGAGAGGCTGCCACAATCTACAACGTGTCCTGCAAATACAAAAATACCGGAATAGAAATCGCTCGCAAGTGTTGGATCAGATGTTCGCAGGTCCTGGGGCGCTATCAATAGCCGTGTAATACCCGGTCCCGGGACAAACGGACCAAGATACACATGTGCAAGACTTGCATGTCTCATACGTCGCAAGGCATCACGAAAGCGAAATGCGTATAAACGGAATGTATCAAGCAACCCGCTATCCATGGCAAGCCACTCCAGTCGTGCCGGAAACATACTCTGAATTGTTATAATTCAGCTTCAATTGAGATCCCCGACTCAACACGCAATTCAAGGCTTCCCCTAAAAAATCCTCTGATCCTATTCATCAGCTGAACACCGGGATTCTACAGAATGCCTGATTCGTGCAGCAAAAAAACCATCCATTCCGCCATATTCCGACAAGTCGGCGGGAGTTGTTCTTAAATCACCTTTTGAAGATATCAGATTTGTCCATCCAAAAACATCATCTTTATCAAGCGGTTCCCGCACCAAAGATGGATTTTCTTTTAAAAGCCAGCGAATCTGGTTTTCCCCCTCTTCCGGTTCGAGCGAACATGTACAATAGATCAGCAACCCGCCAGGAGACAAAAATGATATAGCTTTTTCAAGCAATTGTTTTTGCAGTTTCGAAAGTGATTTAAGATCATCGAGGGATTTTCCGACCATCATATCTGGATGTTTTCGACCGGTTCCTGTCGCGGAACAGGGAGCATCCAGCAATATATGTGTCCATGTCCGGCCAGGTTCAAAATCCAGAATATCAGACTGTTGAATAACAGGCGAATAACCAAGACGCCGGGCACTTTCTTCAACAAGTTCAATTCTCTGCGGTGATTTATCTATAGCGGTTACATTTGCACCGAGGGCAGCCAGTTGCATGGTTTTACCACCAGGAGCGGCGCACAAATCAAGGACATCTACGCCCGACACATCACCCAACAGGTGGACCGGCAAAGTTGCTGCAACATCCTGCACCCACCATTCACCCTCGACAAATCCTTCAAGATCCGTGATCCGCCCGGTTGAATTGATACGAACAGACCCGTTATCAAGCGGGACACCTTCAAGAGTATCTGCCCATTTCCGGCTGTCGGCTTTAACCGTGAGATCAATCGGTGAGCGATCCAGCATRGTTTTCATCATGGCTCTGGTTGTTTCYTCGCCATAATTTTTTACCCAGCGTTTCCAAAGCCAGGGCACACAATTCAATTTTTCGGCATCCTGCGTCTCAAGAATTGATTCTGTATTTTCTGAAATCCTGCGTAAAACTGCGTTTGTTAAACCTTTGAACCCATTTAGCTCCCGAAACCTGGTAAACAAAGACACGATGCTATGAACAGCAACGTGACCAGGATGACCGAGAAACAATAATTCAGCGACACCCAGTCGTAACATATGCTTTACCCGCACTGCGGACGGCGCCAGTGGTTTTGACAAATATTTCYTAAGGCAATTATCGATCTGGCCAAGCCGCCGCAAAACAGTTGCCGCCAGCAATCGTGCAAACGCCCTGTCTCTTCCATTGAGTTTTCGCAAGGCACCTTTTGCAAGTCCCTCGTCAAGGACCTCGTCCAGATTTCGTCCATCGTCAAGCACAGCCTCAAGGATACCAAGAGCGCATATGCGCGATGCAACACCTTTTGATTTGTTATTTTGTTGGGTCGGACTTTTCATAATCGGCTTTAGAACATAGCTGGTAAAAGGCTCCAAGCTCTAAATAGTAGATTACCGACTATAATATTTCATTAGTCGGCAGCTTTGCCAATTGTTCGATTTATTATCATTCCTGGAGCTATTGGCACCGTAATGCGCATAATACCCATGATCACCATCCGGTTTTGCAATTGCTGGCTGGAATATTTCGCTCCGTCGTCTATATGGTGAGACATTCAGCGATACACAGTTTGGTAAATTTAAATGCCCGGCAAAACACCCAATAACGTCCTGCCCTCTCACGAGGAAACAGAAGAAAAGAAAACACCGCAAAAAGCATTTGAAGAATTACCGCCGGCCGCTCAACGGGCGTTAACAGAAGCAGAAGAACGAAGAACAAAACTGGATGCTTCGAGGATTAAACCCGCTCGTGAAATTGACGGTCGCGGAGGTCTTGATCCAACACGGTTTGATGATTGGGAAATTGACGGGCGAGCCGTTGATTTTTAGAAGCAGAAATTCCCGCCAAAAAAACGGAGCCCGAAAGCCCCGTTCCTGATATTGGATGCATTGGCAAGTGACTGACTTAAATGTGCCAGCTATCTGTTTTGTCGATTTTCAATCAACTCTTCCACTACAGCTGGTTCGGCCAGTGTCGAAATATCACCCAAATTGCCAAAATCGTTCTCGGCAATCTTGCGCAATATACGACGCATGATTTTACCCGATCTTGTTTTTGGCAGACCAGGAGAAAATTGCAACAAATCGGGTGAGGCAATTGGCCCTATGTCCTTGCGAACCCAATTGCGCAATTCCTTGCGCAGCTCATCGGACGGTTCTTCACCGGACATCAGGGTTACGTACACATATATGCCCTGACCCTTGATATCGTGAGGATAACCAACTACCGCTGCTTCTGAAACTTTCGCATGCGCAACAAGTGAAGATTCAACTTCGGCCGTCCCCATTCGATGACCCGATACATTGATTACATCATCGACACGCCCGGTGATCCAGTAATATCCATCCGCGTCACGACGACAACCATCGCCAGTGAAATAGCTATTTTTATAGTTTGAAAAATAGGTTTGAACAAAACGCTCGTGGTCACCATAAACTGAACGCATTTGACCTGGCCAACTGTCTGTAATGATGAGATTACCTTCAGCTTCTCCCTCAAGTATTTTGCCGTCAGCATCAACCAAAGCCGGTTGAATTCCAAAAAAAGGACGAGTTGCGGAACCAGGTTTGGTCGCCGTAGCCCCCGGCAATGGTGTGATCATTATACCGCCGGTTTCTGTCTGCCACCAGGTATCAACAATCGGACAACGCCCGTCACCAACAACATCATAATACCATTGCCAGGCTTCCGGATTAATCGGCTCGCCCACAGAACCCAGCAATCGCAGGGATTTTCGTGATGTTTTTTTGACATGTTCATCGCCAGCTCCCATCAGGGCACGAAGAGCGGTCGGCGCAGCATAAAAAATATTGACGTTGTGTTTATCGCACACTTCCCAAAATCGTGATGGAGTTGGATAAGTCGGCACACCTTCAAACATCAGGGTAGTTGCACCGTTCGCCAGCGGACCATAAACAATATAGGAATGGCCGGTGATCCAGCCAACATCGGCCGTACACCAGTAAATATCACCATCGTGATAATCAAATACATATTCATGGGTCATGGATGCGTAAACCAGATAACCGCCGGTCGAATGTAGAACTCCCTTTGGCGTGCCTGTCGAACCTGAAGTATATAAGATAAACAGTGGGTCTTCTGCATTCATTTCTTCGGGCGGACAATCGTTTGAAGCAGCTTCACTGGCGTCATGATACCAGATATCACGACCTTCAATCCAGTTGATTTCACCGCCAGTGCGCTTGATAACCACAACACCGGTTACAGACGGGCAGTTTTCCAGTGCTTTGTCCGTATTACCTTTCAAAGGAAAAGCACGACCACCGCGTACACTTTCATCGGCTGTGATCACAACCTTGCATTCAGAATCATTAATTCTGTTTGCGAGGCTATCGGGAGAAAATCCGCCAAAAACAATCGAATGCACGGCACCAATACGCGTACAGGCCAACATTGCAAATGCAGCTTCGGGCACCATTGGCATGTAAATGCAAACCCGGTCACCTTTTGTAACACCCAGTGATTTCAGAACATTACCAAACCGGCAAACCTTGTCATGCAGCTGCCTGTAGGTAAATTTTTCATCCTGATCAGGTTCATCACCTTCCCAGATTATTGCAACCTGATCGCCACGCTTATCCAGATGCCTGTCGATGCAGTTAACTGAAATGTTCAGCGTTCCGTCTTCAAACCATTTAATGGAGAGATTATCCGCGTCAAAGCTGGTGTTTTTAACTTTTGAATATGGTTTAATCCAGTCGAGACGTTTGCCATGTTCACCCCAGAATCCATCCGGATCTGAAATACTTTGTTGGTACATTGCCTGATACCCGGCATCATCAATATGGGCGCGAGCGGCAGTTTCCGCCGGCACTGGATAGGTTTTGATTTCGGACATGGTGTTCCTCCCAAATGGCATCGGCGGGCGCTTTCAGGGCCCGCACACATTGCGCGCATTATGCTGAGAACACCCATCGGCGTCCAGCCGGGAGAAATGAAACTTTCGACTACAGACGAAAGATGCAGAAAACAGCTCAATCCCGCGATTGAAACCTGATTTTCTATTCAAGAGCCTGTGGTTATCAGCAATTTGCTGTCCAAAACTGAAAATGATCGGGATGTAAGGCGTTTCCCCTGACAGGGGCCTGAAACACACAGGCCGTCAACAATCCGGAACCTTGCACCGTGATTGGAACAAACCAGTAGATTGTCATCCAGCAGATCTGTCAGATCCTGGTCGTCAAATATGTTGAGTGAAATTGAAATATGCGGGCAAACATTTTCATAAACCGCGACAACACCGGATCGGCAAACAACGATACAGGAACCAGCTTTGCCGGCCACCGGAATTACTCCAGTTTCAGGCAAAGCCGAAATATCGCACAATTGTAAATCAGACACCCATATATCCAAGGATTGCACCCTGAACCACAAGTACAAGTAACCAGTGCCCGCCATCAATTATTGTTAGAGATATTTTTTTACCCTGAAACGCATAATTGACAGATTGCGTGGTTATTACAAAACCGACCCAGACCAGTATACCTGAAATAATACCACTGCGAATTGTCCATTCTCCGCCATTGACAACATGCGTCACGATGCCCGACAAAATTGCCGCCATGATAAAATTGGCAATAATCGCAGCAAGCATCGGTCCGACAGGCATTTTGTCGGGTTTTGCACTCATGTCCACCGCTGACATCCATGCATTGCCCAATACACTGTACCAGACACCGCCGATTGCAAAGCCTGCTATAGCTGCAATAATCACCGAAATAAAATTCAATTCAAGAAAACTCATCGTCCGTAACCTCCCCGGATACAAATAGAGCCGGTTAACCGGCTCGATTTACACTATAACGGCTATTTCGGTTCAAGGCGAATTGCACCATCCAGACGTAAACAAGTACCGTTGATCATATCATTATCAACAATGTGCGCGACAAGGTTTGCGTATTCTTTGGGCTTTCCCAGTCTGGAAGGGAATGGCACGGTTTTTCCCAACGCATCGGTAATTTCATCAGGAATTGAATCAAACATTGGCGTATGGAACAAGCCTGGCATGATAGTCGCCACTCGAATGCCCTCACGAGCCAGATCCCTGGCCACAGGCAATGTCAAACCCATGATTCCACCCTTGGAGGCCGCATAAGCTGCCTGACCAATTTGGCCATCGGTCCCGGCCACGCTGGATGTATTGATAATTACGCCCTTGCCACCGTCATCAGTTACCGGATCAAGTCCAGCCATACCCGCCGCACTTTTGGCAATCATATGAAAAGAACCAATTAGATTGATCGTGATTACTTTGGTGAACGTCGCAAGATCATGAGATTTGATAATACCGGTATCACGATCACGTGAAACAGTTTTGCGCCCCGCAACAATGCCGGCGCAATTGACAAGAATACGTTCTACACCATGAGCGTCCCTTGCCTTCTCAAATCCTGCATCAACACTTGCTTCATCCGTCACATCGACCTGGCAAAAAATACCACCAATTTCAGATGCAACTTTCTCACCGCGCTCAACATTCAAATCGAACAGCGCCACTTTTGCGCCAAGGGAAGCCAGTCGCCGCGCGGTCGATTCACCAAGACCGGATGCGCCACCGGTGACGATCGCCGCAGTTTTTGTGGATATATCCATGAAAATTCCCTTCGAGAAAAACAGACCTGATTGCCATATCTTTGTCCCAAAGCAACAACAAGCTAGTCTTGTGGCAGATCATTTTGTGCTTATATGGTGTTGAGAGGCATTAAACTATGGAAATCGAAATTCTTGACCCAAAGCCGGAATCGCAGGACAAAACCTACCAAAAAAGGCTTTTTCGGGTTAAAGCCGCTTTCTGGAAAACGCTAAAGAAAGCCGCCCGTCAAATCCCGATTGTTGAGGAAGTTGTTGCTGCCTATTATTGTGCACTTGATCCCCGAACACCCATACATGTTAAAGCGACGATAATCGGTGCGCTTGCCTATTTTGTTATGCCGCTTGATCTGATACCCGATTTTATTGCAATGGTCGGATTTGGAGATGATCTTGCAGTCCTTGCCGCTGCAATTTCACAGGTAAAAAAACATATCCTTCCAGGACACAGGGAAAAAGCCATTCAGGCCTTGGCAGAACACCGCGATCCCGATGATCCTGAAGTGATAAGAGCAATGAAGGACATTACTGTATCTCCAGTGACAGGATCGCCAGGGGTCTGAAAGCGAGCTTTGCCAACCTGGATCGACCAAAATATCAGCGCACCTCTATCAAATTTCCCCATGCGGAGATAAAAGCGCAAAAACAGGTCGGAGAACGATGAAATGCGTGGGTATTTTGGAATTGGAGCGGAAGGTATTTCGAAACTTGAAAATTTCGGAAACCTGGTCAGAACTGCACATGGATTTGGTGCCAGTTTTTGTTTTACCGTCAATCCTTCCAGACAAATGCACAAAATATCATCCGATACATCAAAAGGCATGGACTACATGCCTTACTTTCCCTGGGAAAGCGCAGAAGACATTGCACTGCCCCGACATTGCCGGTTGGTTGGAATTGAATTGACTGAAGATGCTATTGACCTCCCCAGTTTTCGGCATCCCTCGCGCGCCGCTTACATTCTGGGACCGGAAAAAGGCTCGCTTTCCAATAATATACAACAGCAATGTACCCATATAATCAAAATACCAACCCGTTTTTGCCTCAATGTCGCGACTGCCGGTGCAATTGTGATGTATGATCGTATCCTTACCCTTGGACAGTTCGCACCACGACCAATTAAAAGTGGCGGGCCAACCGAACCAGTACCTTTTCATGTTCAGGGCAAGCCTAAAATGCGCAGCAAACGCGCCGAATTTTATAAAGATCAATTTTAAATGTTCAGATTAGGCAGTATTCTGCCTCACTTTTGCACCAATATCGTGGATAGTGGCAATATAAGATGGCTTTGCGGACAGACGGGCCAAATAATTCACCGTTTGGTAACCGTTTTTTCGATAAATTGTTAACCAAAGACACGTGATTTGTTTAATCGCGCTCGATAAACGGACCAGAAACAGGAAGACATGTTTGTGAAACGCACCCTTGTAGCTGCTACTTTAATGTTCACAGCCATGAGCATGGCGGCATCGGCACAAAGCCCGACGCGCTTAAAACAATATAAGGACTGGGGTGCTTACACCGTTGTCGACCCCAGCCGGGGTAAAGTTTGTTTTATTGTGTCCCAGCCGAAAGACCAGGAGCCAAAAGGCGTAAAACGCGGCCCGGTCTTTTTCTTTGTCTCACATCGGCCACAGGAAAAAGTTTTCAACGAGGTCAATGTCCAGACAGGATATCCATATCGTGAAAGCTCAAAAGCCACGATCCAGATTGGTTTGGATCAATTTGTGCTTGAAACACGACAGGAAGATGCCTGGACCGAAAATGCTGCAATCGAAGCCAAATTAATCGCTTCAATGCGCGCAGGCGCAAATATGACTGTTACCGGTACCTCGCGCCGCGGAACCACGACCAAGGATTTTTATTCCCTGTCGGGGGTTACTGCTGCACATAACCGGATTAAGCAGGAATGTGGCGTAAGATAAAGTCTACGGCTTTATCTGTCTGTTACGACATAATTAATTTGGAAAGCCGGGTCATTCAGTTGCTCCGGCTTTACTGTATTTGCATCAAGGATATTGTCACCGGGGCCAGACAGGTTTAAGTGAATGAAGAAACAGGAGCTTTGGTTTGAGCCTGGCACGCTCCGGTACACCGATGTGAACCGGATATTGCAAATTATACACTCGGACTGAATTGCCCGGCATCACTTAAAATAAAGAGCATTATCATGGTCGTCACACTCGACATGAGCCATCCGGCAACCAATCCAGCTACGCCCCTTGCGATCAACCGCCCGGCTGCAGAAATTCCTTCTCTTGTTGGTATGGACAGGCAGGATCTTGCGGAGGCCCTCAAATCAGTGGGCGTCACCGATAAACAAATCAAAATGCGAACCCAGCAAATCTGGCACTGGTTATATGTTCGGGGGGTTTCAAACATTGATCATATGCTTAATGTTTCCAAAGCTTTGCGCGTGTCCCTCAAAGAAAAATTCACCATTGCACGGCCGGAAATTGTCGAGGAACAAATTTCCGTTGACGGCACCCGCAAATGGCTGATGCGATTTCCCTCCCGCGGTGCCGGCAAACCAGTCGAAATTGAAACTGTCTACATACCGGAAGAAGGACGCGGTACTTTATGTGTATCAAGTCAGGTCGGTTGCCTGCTCACCTGCACATTCTGCCATACGGGTACACAAACACTGGTGAGAAACCTGACATCCGAAGAGGTTCTGGTTCAGTTATTGGTTGCGCGTGACAAGTTGGGAGACTTTCCAGCACATGACACGCCTCAGGGAGCAATCCAGCCGAATTCCGGCCGATTTGTAACCAATGTCGTAATGATGGGTATGGGAGAGCCACTCTACAATTTTGAAGAAGTAAAAAAGGCCTTGTTGATTGTCGCAGACCCCGAAGGTTTAAGCCTTTCCAAACGTCGCATTACACTTTCGACGTCCGGTCATGTCCCGAATATTGCGCGCACAGGTGAAGAAATTGGCGTTGCATTGGCGATTTCACTCCACGCGACCAATGATGAATTGCGCGATGTGCTGGTGCCCATCAATAAAAAATGGCCGCTTAAAGAATTACTGGATGCCTGCCGTAATTATCCTGGAGTTTCAAATTCGCGACGCATCACATTTGAATATGTGATGTTAAAAGACATCAATGACAGCCTCCAGGACGCGCGGGATCTGGTAAAATTACTCAAGGGCATACCCGCAAAAGTTAATCTCATCCCTTTTAATCCCTGGCCTGGAACACAATATGAATGTTCAGAATGGGAGCAAATTGAAAAATTTGCAGATTTCATTAATGCCGCTGGTTATGCGTCACCAATCAGAACCCCCCGTGGCCATGATATTCTTGCAGCTTGCGGACAATTAAAATCGGAAAGTGAACGTTTGCGAAAAATAGACCGGGAAGTTCTCGAAAGACAAAACAGGCAGGAATCAATCGCCGGGGATCGGGATCAATGAGCTTTGGTCGCCTCATTGCACGCCTGTTTGTTGTGCCTTTTGGGTTGGCTATTGCAATATTGAGCGCCGGGTTGTTTTTGTGGGCCGCTTTACTGGCAATGGACCCTGCAGCTCTTGGGGATAGTACAGTTGAACGTATACTCACGGGTACAATATTTGCTGCTTTCACAATTTTTGCAACTGCACATATGATGCCGCTCATTGTTTTTGTTGCTATATTATGTGCTGAAATATTCCGCTGGCGGTCTCTATATCTTTATCTGGCACTGGGATCACTCGCAGGCCTGTTGGCCATTTCAGGTTTATCGGAACCCGTCGAGCAGAATATTGATCTGCGTCTGATCACAACCGGTCTGGTAGGCGGTCTGGTTTACTGGTTAATTGCCGGAAGAAGCGCCGGAATTATGCATCCCGACAAACCACTTGGATAATACTCCAATCGCGACGAAAGCCTTGCCAATCCCACTGGCGCAAAAATCGATTATCGCTTGCTGACTACTTAATAGGATGCAGGCGCAAATACTGGTACAGTTCTTGCTCATTTGTCTTTATGATGCAAAGTTCCAGTCAAAAATTGATCAACTTACTTAAAACAAATTTGCAGAAAAACCGGGCAGCCAGATACCTGATTTCCTTTTTGATAATCGGAATGGGGATTGTCTGGTCCTATGACAATTTTCGAAAAGTGTACCTGGCTGATCTGTTTGATCAATCCGAAAATCGCCTTGCGATATATCGCGGTACTCTGGATGGTGTCGTAAATCGATATGCATATTTACCCTATGTTCTGGCCAAGGACGATCACGTACTGAGTGCTCTTAAGAATGGCCAAACACAGGATTTGAACAGGCGCCTGTCAGCCCTTCAAAAAAAATCCGGGGCAGCTGCGCTCTATTTGATGACAGCCAGTGGTGATACAATTGCCTCCAGCAACTGGCAGGACCCAACAAGTTTCATTGGCAATAATTACGCATTCAGGCCTTATTTCAAAGATGCAAAGCTGGTCGGTTCGGGATCATTTTATGCCATTGGTGTGACAACACACACCCCGGGTATTTTCATCTCCCACAAAGTTCCGGAAACCGGAACACCGAAAGGGGTTGCAGTGGTAAAGGTCGATCTGCGTCCTGTAGAAAAAACCTGGTCAGATCAAAACGAAACCGTATTTGTAACTGATTCGCGAGGCGTGGTTCTCTTATCCAGCCGCAAGGACTGGCGATATGGAAGTCTGTTTCCACTATCAGCTGATATCGTACAACAAATGGCAGTCGACCGTCAGTTCCAGGGGGTAGATCATAAACCCCTTCCACTTACGAAAGGCACGCTTGCAATAAGCGGCGAAGTTGGTCTGGAAGGTGTCAGTTACCTGCATCGTACAGCACCCGTTGGCTATTCCAGCTGGCGCATCCACTATCTTACACCGGTTGAGCCTGCGCTGGTTCGAGCCAGATATGCAATAGCCATCGAAATCGCCCTTCTTTCAATTTTATTGGCTGCCGGATTTTTCTTCCGCAGTCAGGCGCTAAAACGCACATCCATTCAATTACGTAATGATGCGACCGAGTTGCGGGGTCTTAACCTGCGACTCGAAACCGAAGTCGATGAACGCAAAAAAACCGAAGAAGATCTGCGCAAGGCCCAGAATGATTTGGTCCAGACCAGTAAACTGGCAACGCTTGGACATATGGCAACCGCCATTGTTCATGAACTTAATCAGCCACTCGCAGCTGCGCGAACTTTTACAGCCGGACTTCGCCATCTTCTTGAAAACAATATGTTAAATGATGCTGGACAAAACGTAGACAGGATAGATAACCTGCTCAAACGCATGAGTTTTATCACTCGTGAACTCAAATCTTTTGCAAGGCGCAGTGATGATGTACTGCGTCCGGTATCGCTTCAGGATGCCCTTGCCAGCTCACTTGCAATTTCCAGACCCCGATTGAAAACCTTTGGAATCAAATTGTCCCTGATTCAGCCTTCGTTACCAGTGATGGTCTTTGGAGATCAGGTCCGCATTGAACAGGTTCTCCTCAACATCATTCAGAACGCAACAGATGCCATGAGTGATACGACTTCAAAAAACCTGACAATCAGTCTGGAAGAGCGGGAAAATCAGGCATTCCTTGTTGTTCGCGACACCGGTATCGGATTACCCCGGGAAAATCAGGACCGGTTGCAAGAGCCATTTTTTACAACAAAGGAACAAGGTGAGGGTTTGGGCCTGGGACTTGCAATTTCAGCTACCATTCTGTCTGATCTGAACGGAAAAATGGTTGCTGCCGACCACCCGAATGGCGGTGCCGAATTTACAATATCGCTGCCGCTCCATACCAATAATAGAAACCTGGAAGATATAGCATGAGTTCCCTCAAACTATTACTGGTTGATGATCAGGCGGATATGCGGGCATCGATCGCCCAGTGGTTTACCCTTGCCGGGTTTGAAGTTGAGGAATGTTCAAAAGCCGAACAGGCACTTGGTATATTGTCACAGGAATATACTGGTGTTTTGCTTTCCGATATCAAAATGCCCGGCATGGATGGCATGGAATTATTGCAACGCACGGCTTCTATCGACCAGGATATACCGGTGATTTTGATAACCGGTCATGGTGATGTTCCGATGGCTGTCGAAGCCATGCGCCATGGGGCGTATGATTTCCTTGAAAAACCATTTGAACCACAATATCTGGTAGATGTTGTGAAACGTGCCCAGGAAAAACGGCGGCTGGTTCTCGAAAACAGATCGTTGCGTGCAAGATTGGCCAATTCCACTGATATTCACCGAAAACTTATTGGTGAAAGTCCCGCCATGCAGCGATTGAAAGAAGAAATTCTGGATTTTGCCCATACGGATGCGCCTGTTATGATAACCGGCGAAACCGGCACCGGGAAAGAGCTGGTCGCACGGGCGCTACATGAATTCGGACCAAGAAATGATGGACCATTTGTTGCAATAAATTGCCCTGCAGTACCGGAATCCATGTTTGAAGCCGAATTATTTGGTCATACTGCCGGTGCATTTACCGGAGCATCAAAAGCCCGTCAGGGATGGATTGAGGCTGCTGATAAAGGCATCTTTTTTCTAGATGAACTTTCCAGTCTTCCCATACACCTTCAACCCAAATTATTACGTGTTCTTCAGGAAAGAGAGATTGCGCGTGTTGGTTCAAATAAAATGACGGCTGTCGATTTTCGACCCATTGCAGCAACAAATGCCGATCTTGAAAAAGCATGCGACGAAGGCACGTTCCGGCAGGATTTGCTTTATCGACTGAATACCGTCGAAATCAAGGTCCCGCCTCTGCGCAATCGGGAACAGGATGCCCTGCTGTTGTTTGAAACTTTCGAACAAACATTCTGCGACATCAATGGTACCGATATGCCTGCACTTTCCCCCGATGACGCCAGCTTCATTCTTTCTCATGACTGGCCAGGGAATGTTCGACAATTGAAAAATGTAGCTGAGCGCCATGTAATTCGGAATCAAAAACGCCGATTAAGCGTTCGTGAAGTCATGAATAATACCGAATTCGAAACAACCGATTCCGGATCCTTGAAATCCATGATGGATATCTACGAAACCGTTTTGATCAGACAGGCCCTCAAACGACATAAAGGCAATATCGCAGAAGCCATGTCTGATCTGGATCTGCCAAGACGCACTCTGAATGAAAAAATGAGCAAGCTGGGCATCGATCGCAGTGAATTTTTTTGAACCAATGCTGCTGGCATGCTGCCAATTGTACAAGAACAAATAGATATTTATCGTATCAAAAAGACAAACTGTTTATTGATTGTTCTGATCATTCAGAATTCCCGGACTGCTGAAAAAGGAATTCTGAAATCCTTGATCGGTATGTATCAGGCTATTTTGATCAGGCAGGCACTCAACTGATAATTTAGTCAGGATCGCACAATTGATGCCAGGTCCGGATCCCGTACCAGGCCTGCAGAATGAAAAAATGAGCGAGCCTGCCATAAATCACAGAAATTCTGTTTGACTGGCCAACAGGCGGATTTCCGCCGATCAACGCGATACAATCGGCAAAATATTGCCTGGTTTGGTTGAATTTTGTCAAAATGTTGCATCAAGCGGACGCAAATAACTTGTTTTGTGATGTATTTTGCAATTTTATATAGTCAGGGCATTCTGGCATCATACTTGCTAGACTATATCTGATCGCTTTGTGAAGATACTTTATGTGCCACAAGGCTGACGACTACTCTGTCCAGTCCGGACACATTGTTTATTGATTGTTCTGATCATTCAGAATTTCTGGGAGGAAATCATGTCACGGAAATTTTTAACCGGTACTGCCATGCTGGCTATCTTCACCGCTGCACTTGGCGCTGAAGTTGCGATGGCTGCTGAAACCACTTGGAATGTATCCCTGTGGTCCAAGCGCCGTGCTTTTACCGAGCATCTTGAAAAACTGTCCGAGCTTGTTGCAGAAAAAACAGACGGCAAATTTGAAATCAAACTGCATTACGGCGGAGCACTTTCAAAATCCCGCGAAAACCTTGATGGTATTTCGATCGGCGCATTTGAGATGGCACAATTTTGTGCGTCCTATCATGCAGATAAAAACCCGACTATCACTGTTCTTGAATTGCCTTTCCTTGGTGTTCCCGATCTGGAAACACAGATCAAACTGGACAAAGTTGTCTATGCACATCCCGCGGTCATTAAAGATTTGGCTCGCTGGAATGCCCAGATTCTTATGTCTTCACCAATGCCTCAATATAATTTCATCGGCAAAGGTGATGCACCGAAATCTGTCAGCGATTTCAAAGGCATGCGCGTTCGCGCCCTTGGTGGTGTTGGCAAGGCAATGAAAACAATCGGAGCCGTTCCTACAACAGTTACAGCTTCTGAAACATATCAGGCAATTGATTCAGGCACAGTACAGGCCGCTTCATTCGCTCAACATGCTCACCTTGCATATAAAACGATTGAAGTAGGTCAATGGTGGACCACAAATCTTAACCCAGGCACTGTGAATTGTCCTGTCGTTGCCAACAAGGATGCCTATGCGGCGCTTTCTCCTGAATTCAGGGAAGCACTGGATTCTTCAATTGACGGCGCCTACGATCACTATCTTGCCAATTATAGCAAGGTTCTGGACAAATGGGGCCCTGCACTCGATGCCCATGGCGTTCAACGCGTGACATTCAGTGAAACTGAACTCGATGCTTTTCGTAAGGCAGCGGGCAAACCAAACTGGGATGTATGGATTGCCAACATGAACGAAAAAGGTCTTCCAGGTCAGGAACTTTTTGATCTGGTTCAGAAAACACTGGCTGAATAGTCACGTGATTTAGTACCTGAATTCACGAAGGCTCCCGGTTTTGCCGGGGGCCTTTATTATACCGGTTCGCCAGACAAATGGCGAAACAGTGAATCGTACAGGCAACCCAATGACAAATAATTCCACAATTTCACCAAATAAGGATGCAAGAATATTGCGCCTGCTGGATGGAAAACTCGGCATACTGGAGAGTATTCTCAATAGCTTTTCAGGTTTTGCAATACTCTTTCTAATATTGCTGGCTGTCGTACAAATTATCGGCAGATCGGTTTTTTCCGCACCGGTCCCTGGTTTCATCGACTATGTAGAACAATCCATGGCCATATTTGCCTTTCTGGGAATATCCCTGACCCAGAAACTGGGAGGCCATGTACGAATGGAACTCATATTGCAGGGACTTCGTGGCCGCGTTTTATGGTCAGTTGAAATTTTTGGAACTACGCTAACCATGGTGTTGATCGCAGCCCTGATATCAGGCTCGTGGGATCATTTCATGCGGGCCTGGGTCAATGGTGATTCAACTATTGATATTGGATTAACTGTCTGGCCTTCAAAACTGATAGTTCCGGCCGCACTCTCTATTCTGTTTCTGCGTCTTGCATTACAATTATGGGGATACGTCAGACTGTTTGGTGATCCGGAACGGGAACCTGTCGCGGTACCGTTGATTGAAGATATTGTCGAACAGGCACGTCACGAAATTGAGGATACTCTTGTTGGCCCCGAACACGGAGGACCAAAAACATGAGTAATCTAGAACTTGGTGCACTCTTCACATCCATCCTTCTGGTTTTTGTTTTATTGGGTATCCGGGTTGCATTTGCTGCCGGCCTCGTTGGGTTTTTTGGATTGGTGGTCTATTTTTCCCAAAAAATGGGTTTTGAAAAAGGTGTCGTTGTCGCTATCAAAATGGCTGGCACAATTCCACATTCAAAGTCTGTTTTTTATGCCCTTTCCCTGATCCCTACATTTATCCTGATCGGCTTTCTTGCATTTCATGCAGGGCTGACAAAGAAACTGTTCGACGCTGCCAAAAAATGGCTGGGTTGGATGCCGGGTGGTATGGCCGTGGCAACTATTTTTGCAACAGCAGGATTTGCAGCAGTGTCTGGTGCCAGTGTTGCAACAGCCGCGGTATTTGCACGTGTGGCAATTCCGGAAATGCTTGCCGAAGGGTATTCAAAACGGCTCGCAGCCGGCGTTGTTGCCGCAGGCGGCACCCTCGCCACACTCATCCCGCCTTCGACCATTCTGGTAATTTATGCCATCATAGTTGAGCAATCAGTCGGGCAGTTACTTGTCGCCGGGTTCTTGCCCGGCATCGCCTCGGCTTTCATCTACGGTATCATCATTGTTGTATTTGCAAAGTGGGGTAAAGAGGCTGCGCCCGCTGTACGCGGGTTCACCTGGCATCAAAGATTTTCGTCACTTCCGGGTACCATCCCGATTTTCGTTGTGGTGTTTATAATTTTTGGTAGTTTGTTCTTTGGTCTGGCAACGCCAACCGAAGCAGGCTCCCTGGGCGCGTTCGTTCTTCTACTGATCGCTCTGGCCAAAGGAATGCGCTGGCCGCAATTATCCGATGCCTTGAACGAGACAGCACGCTTGACTGTGATGATTTTTACAATCATCTGGGGTGTATTGCTTTATGTCCGGTTCCTCGGTTTTGTTGGATTACCGGAAGCATTCAGTGACTTTATTGCTGCGATTGATCAACCTCCCCTCGTTACTTTGTTGCTCATTTTATGCGCTTATGCGGTGCTGGGGATGTTCATGGATGCCATTGGCATGTTGCTGTTAACGTTGCCAGTGGTGTATCCCGCTGTCATGGGGCTTGGATATGACCCGATATGGTTTGGCATCATTGTGGTAAAAATGGCTGAACTGTGCCTGATAACACCACCCATTGGCCTCAATTGTTTTGTTGTCGCCGGGGTCAGGCCGGATATACCGGTTCAGGAAGTCTTCAAGGGCGCAACGCCGTTTTTCCTTGCAGATGTCATAACAATTGGCGTTCTCATCGCATTCCCTGCGATTGTCACCTGGTTACCGAGCTTGATGTTTAAAATCAACTAAAACAAAAAAAGGGGTGCGGTTTGATCCGCACCCCTCATAATTCCGCTTCAATTTGTTCCGTAATTATCCAAATTTGCGAATATCTACAAAATGTCCTTCAATGGCTGCCGCAGCGGCCATGCTTGGAGACACAAGATGCGTCCGGCCTTTAAAGCCCTGACGACCTTCAAAGTTCCGGTTTGAAGTTGATGCACATCGCTCGCCCGGTTTCAATTTGTCATCATTCATCGCCAGACACATGGAACACCCGGGTTCACGCCATTCAAATCCTGCTGCCAAAAATATTTTATCAAGACCTTCCTGTTCAGCCTGTACTTTTACAAGGCCGGACCCGGGAACAATCATCGCATCAACATTGCCATGAACCGCGCGGCCTTCAACCACTTTGGCCACTTCACGAAGATCTTCAATGCGTCCGTTGGTACATGATCCAATGAATACCCGGTCAATTCCAATATCTGTCATTTTGGTATTGGCTTCCAGCCCCATATAGGCAAGGGCCCGCTCCACAGATGCACGCTTGATTGCATCCTTGATTTTGGATGGGTCGGGAACATAACCCTCAATTGTCACAACGTTCTCAGGACTGGTGCCCCAGGTAATAATCGGAGGCAAATTACTGGCGTCAAGCTTCACAATTGTATCAAAATGCGCGCCCTCATCTGTATACAGCGTTTCCCACCAGGCTTTCGCCTTGTCCCAGTCATTACCCTTTGGAGCTTTCGGACGCCCCATAATGTAATCGTAGGTTTTTTGATCAGGAGCGATGATACCGGCACGTGCACCGCCTTCAATTGACATGTTACAAACTGTCATCCTGCCTTCTATAGAGAGGGCGCGAATGGCATCCCCTGTATACTCCATCACATGACCGGTACCGCCTGCAGTACCAATTTTACCGATGATCGCAAGAATGATATCCTTGGATGTTACCCCGGCTGGAAGTTTGCCTTCAACTTCAATTTTCATGTTTTTGGCTTTGGACTGTACCAGTGTCTGGGTTGCCAGAACATGTTCAACCTCGGACGTTCCAATACCATGTGCCAACGCGCCAAACGCGCCGTGTGTTGATGTATGGCTATCACCACAGACGATGGTCATACCAGGCAAGGTAAAACCCTGCTCGGGGCCAACAATATGTACCACGCCCTGACGGGGGTCCATTTCGTCGTAATATTCAATTTCAAATTCAGCTGCATTTTTCGCGAGTGTTTCAACCTGCAACCGGGATTGAGGATTGGCAATCCCTTTTGAGCGATCAGTAGTTGGTACATTGTGATCAACAACAGCGAGTGTACGCCCCGGACTACGTACCGACCGACCGGCCATGCGAAGTCCCTCAAACGCCTGTGGTGAAGTAACCTCATGCACCAGATGGCGATCAACATAGAGAAGGCAGGTGCCATCTTCCTGCTGGCTGACAACATGGGCATCCCAGATCTTGTCGTACAGGGTTTTCGGGTTTGACATTTGAATTTGTCCTCACTGCAGATATTTCACACACCTGATCCGAAAATGTACATAAATACACATCCATCAGGACCAATTGGCCGGACAATCGGCCTTTGTCCCAAAATTGTCAATCAGCACACGGCTATGGGAGAGCCACGTTGACGCAATAGGAGACACAGAAAAAAAGCGGACCCGGGGCCCGCTTTGATTTATTGCATAAACCGGTGCGCCAGAAGATTGGCGAACAACCCGATTTACTTTTTAACGGCAGCTGCCTTGGCAGCAACGGCTGCAGCGCGTTCTGCATCTTTAAGGCGTTTTGCACGAACATTTGTTGCTTCAACAATACGTGCAGATTTACCGCGACGATCACGAAGATAGTAGAGTTTCGCACGGCGGACTTTACCGCGGCGAATAACATCTACTGAATCGATGATCGGAGAAAACATCGGGAATACACGCTCGACACCTTCACCATAGGAAATTTTCCGTACAGTAAAAGATTCGTTCAGTCCACCGCCCTTGCGTGCAATACAAACGCCTTCATAGGCCTGCACACGGGTACGGGTACCTTCAGTCACGCGAACATTTACGCGGATCGTGTCACCTGGGGAGAATACCGGGAGCTTGCGTTTGGCTTCAATTTCAGCCATCTGCTCCTGTTCAATTTCATCAATAATATTCATGGAACGTCTCTTTGTTTGATTCACGCCCAGAGCGGCTACGATACAATCATGGATACGAGTAAAATCAACCACTTAACGCGATTGACGATCCAGGTCGCAAAGGCCGTTTCACCGTGTGTTTTTAGGTTCAGTCGCTCTATAGTCCAGAATGCCGGATTTGTCACGTTTTATTGCAATTTCTGGAAGTTCAATCTTAAAAATGTGCTTTGGAACCGCGGGCATAAATCTATTTTCTGGTAGACTGTAGCTGATAGTTTTCAAATAAATCCGGTCTGCGCTGTTTTGTCAGGGACAGGGATTGCTCAAGACGCCAGTCTTTAATTTTTTGATGATGACCCGATGTGAGGATTTCGGGAATAGTCAAACCGTTCCATTCTGAAGGTCGCGTATAATGCGGATATTCCAGTAATCCGCTCTCAAAACTTTCATCTTCACCGGAGGATTTTTTTCCCATCACACCTGGCAATAACCGGATAGCAGCATCCATCAGCATCATTGCGGCTAATTCTCCGCCAGAAAGAATGTAGTCTCCGACAGACACTTCTTCAAAGTCTGAAGCATCGATAACCCGTTGGTCAACTCCCTCAAATCGACCACACAAAATAATTGCTCCGCCTGCATTCTTCAGTTCATGCACCTTTTGCTGAGTGAGCGGCTTGCCTCTCGGGCTCATATAGAGCCGGGGCCTGGCATCATTTTTTTTAATTACGCTTTCAAGCGCGCTTGCAACAACATCTGCACGCAGCACCATTCCCGGTCCGCCACCGGACGGTGTATCATCAACAGATCGATGTTTATCAAGTGCGAAATCCCGGATTTGCGTAGTTTGCAATGACCAAAGGCCTTTCGCGAGAGCCTTACCGGCCAGAGCCTGTCCAAGCGATCCGGGAAACATTTCCGGATAAAGTGTCAGAACATCAACATTCCAGCAGCTTTTGGTCTCGCCCGTCATCAATCCGGCTCTTCCTCTCCATCAACATCTTGTGCATCCGGCAACAAATAAGCCACCAGTTTACCCGCATCCATATCAATCACGGGAATAGATTCTTTGGTAAATGGCACGTAAAATCGTGGCGCATGTTCAGGGGCAATCTCGACAAGATCCCCGGCACCAAAATTGTATATTCCGCTCACTTTTCCAAGCAACTCGCCGGTTGTGGATTCAACCACCAAACCAACCAGGTCCGCCTGATAAAACTCGTCTTTGGTATCTATTTCGGGAAATACATCCCGGGATACAAACAGCTCGACACCATTAAGTGGCTCGACATCATTTCGGGTTAAAAAGCCCTTGAAACGAATCACAAGTACTGTTTTTTGCGGCCTTGATGATAATATTTCAAATTGTCTTTTGCCTGACTGATCCTCAAGAATTCCAAGGTCAGCCAGACAATTCGGATTTTCAATAAAAGGTTTAACACGCACTTCACCCTGGATTCCGTGTGCGGCACCAATTTTTGCCACACACACGCGGGTCTCATCGTTTATATTCAAACCCGTATCCCCAGATTCCGTGATGTACCTGTCGAAATTTATTCGGCAGTCGCTTCAGCAGCAGCTGATGCTGCGTCTGCTACTTTTGCTTTACGTTCTTCTTCGCGTTCCTGAGCCTTCTGGCCAGGTTTTGCTTTATTCGGATTGTTGCGTGCTTCGCGCTTCATCAAACCGGCTTCATCAAGGAAACGAAGAACGCGGTCCGTAGGCTGGGCACCCTCGGAAAGCCAATGTTTAGCACGATCCACGTCCAGTTTTACGCGCTCTGCATTGTCTTTGGAAAGCAGTGGATTGTATGTACCAATTCTTTCAATAAAACGGCCATCACGCGGTGCGCGTACGTCGGCGATAACAATACGATAAAACGGGCGTTTCTTGGAACCACCGCGAGCGAGACGAATTTTAGTAGCCATTGTTTTTCCTTTTATACAAATAAATCAGATCGAGTTTTTACTTCCGATCAACGTTTCTTCTTGCCTTTGCCACCTGGAAAACCACCCAGGCCAGGAAGTCCGGGTAAACCGGGCATCCCGCCGGGCAGCCCTGGCATTCCACCAGGCAAACCCGCAGGCATATTTGTTGGCAACCCACCGGACATACCACCCGATTTTGCCATTTCTTCAAGCTGTGCCGGATCAACGCCAGGCATTCCACCACCGAATAGCGCGCCAAGTCCGCCTTTTTTCCTACCGACCATTTTCATCATATCGGCCATCTGACGATGCATTTTTAGAAGTTTGTTAATTTCCTGAACATGGGTGCCTGATCCTGCAGCGATACGTTTTTTGCGGCTGGCATTAAGGAGCTTGGGCTGACGCCGCTCCTTTTTTGTCATCGAATTAATTATTGCGACCTGACGATCAAGAACGGAATCATCCAGATTGGCACCAGCCATCTGTTTTTTCATTTTACCCATGCCAGGCATCATCGCCATCAGGCCGGACATGCCACCAATCTTAGCCATTTGGCCCAGCTGGCTTCGCAAATCATCAAGATCAAATATGCCCTTGCGCAATTTTTCAGCAGCTTTTGCTGCTTCCTGCGCATCAATGGTTTCAGCAGCCTTTTCAACAAGGGAAACAATGTCTCCCATTCCCAAAATCCGGCCTGCTATCCGTTCAGGATGAAAATCTTCAAGCGCGTCTGCCTTTTCACCAACACCAAGCAGCTTGATAGGTTTTCCTGTTACCGCTCGCATCGAAAGCGCAGCACCACCGCGCCCGTCACCATCGACACGCGTCAACGCAATACCTGTGATCCCCACCCGATCATCAAAGCTCTTGGCAAGATTCACCGCATCCTGACCGGTAAGTGCATCTGCAACCAATAAAATTTCATGCGGATTGGTTGCTTTTTTGATCTCGGACATTTCGAGCATCAAAGGCTCGTCAATATGACCACGACCGGCTGTATCGAGCAGCACAACATCATAACCACCAAGTTTGGCGGCTGTGATCGCCCGTTCTGCGATCTGAACCGGGTCCTGACCTTCCATCACCGGCAATGTGGATATGCCATTTTGCTCACCAAGAACACGCAATTGTTCCTGTGCAGCAGGGCGACGCGTATCAAGAGAAGCCATCAGGACTTTTTTCTTGTCACGCTTTGTAAGTCGCAGGGCAATTTTCGAAGTTGTTGTGGTTTTACCTGAACCCTGCAAACCAACCATCATGATGGCGACCGGAGCAGCTGCATTCAAATCGATAGGTTCGGAGCTGGACCCCAGCATTTCAACCATTTGATCGTGAACAATTTTCACAACCATTTGTCCAGGAGTTACAGACCTGATGACATCCTGACCAATGGCTTTTGATCGCACTTTGTCAATAAACGACCGCACAACATTCAATGCAACATCGGCTTCGATAAGTGCACGACGCACTTCACGCAGGGCTACATCGACGTCCTCTTCAGAAAGGGCGCCGCGCCTGGTGAGCTTATCAAATATACCGCCAAGACGGTCTGACAGGCTATCGAACATATGTGCTCCATGTGTAATAAGCACCCCAAAACAATACAAAGCAAAATAACATCCGCGGGCGAAAATCGCTGGCGGATGTGAACCTCCGGGAACTCTTTAAACCTTTTCGGGTCCCGGTCGGCATTTTGTATTGATCTAAACGCACTTGAATGTTCCGCGGTGTTACTGCGCAATCCAGGCAGAGTCAAGCAAAGCCTGTAGTTCCCTGCACGGTTTGCGTGGGCATTTCAAAGATGTTTTAAAGCAATTAGACCCACGCAAGTTTGAAACGATATTGCATTATGCGTGTTGATCATGATGAGAGGCCTGGAAATTCAATACCATCCAGCTATGATGCGCGCAATTAAGAAACCAAGGATTCCGTAAATGACCCATTTCTGGCTGCGCGACGAAGATCGAGCTACAGAACGCCGTACAGCTCTTACACCCAAAAACGCAAAAATATTACTTGATGCAGGCTTCATAATAACAGTCGAAAAAAGTGAAAAACGAGCTTTTCCCGATATGGATTACGAGGCAATCGGCTGCAATCTTGTATCTTCGAGGAGTTGGGTTTCAGCTCCCGCCGGTGTAACGCTTCTGGGCCTGAAAGAGCTGCGTGAAGATCCAGTGCGGCTAACTCATCCAATGATCCACTTCGCACATATCTACAAAGATCAGACTGGATGGGAAACAGAAATGAAACGCTTCACCGATGGTGGAGGACAACTTTATGACATTGAGTTTCTGACCAATGATGACGGACGGCGAGTTGCAGCATTTGGCTACTGGGCTGGATGGATGGGGGCGGCACTTGGTGCCTGGCGGGTTCTTGAACGTCGTGCCGGCGAGGACAATCTGACAAAAGGCGTATCCGTTTTTGAAGATCAGGCAGGCATTGTTCAGACACTCAAGGCTCTCGCAGCGAAATCCGATACCAAAATGCCCCGCGCAGTTGTTATTGGTGCAAAAGGCCGCTCGGGTTCAGGAGCTGTTGAATGTCTGAAATCTATCGGATTTAAGGTAACAGAGTGGGACAAGGAAGAAACACAAAACCTTGATCGTGACACTCTTATGTCTCATGAATTGCTGGTCAATTGTGTCCTGATGTTTGGTCCGGGACTTTTGCTCGCCAACAAGGAACATTTATCTGCACCAACCAGCAAAATGCAGGTTATTTCAGATGTTTCCTGTGATCCATTTTCAGATTTTAATCCTTTGCCTGTTTATTCCGAACCAACAAGCTGGACCGACCCACTGGTGAAAGTCGCAATAAATGGAGACGGTGTCCCGGTTGAAGTAACAGCTATCGACAATCTGCCTTCCCTGTTACCCAAATCTGCATCAATTGAATTTTCCGACCAGTTTGTCGAAGCCCTCAAAAGCTACCCTGACGGGGCTCCATGGATCAATGGACTTTCAGTGTTCAACAAAATTCGGGAAAAATCCGGACTGTAATCAGA
This sequence comes from Cohaesibacteraceae bacterium, assembly GCA_016764535.1. Taxonomy (GTDB): domain Bacteria; phylum Pseudomonadota; class Alphaproteobacteria; order Rhizobiales; family Cohaesibacteraceae; genus JAESRR01. Next base: position 36,422 of record JAESRR010000160.1, read on the forward strand.
TTAATTTCATACTTGAGAAGCCCGGCAATAATGTCGGGTTTTTGGATTTACCGGCTTCACGTCAACCAATCTGACGCAATTGTCTGGCAATTCACGCAAAACTTCTCCATATACTGCAAAAACACGGGTATCATATTTACCCGAAGCTCTCGACTGCTGGACAACAACAAATGACAACGACTGGAATTCCGTTTCTCAAGATGAACGGACTTGGCAACGAATTTATCGTGATTGATATGCGCAAGGATAATTTTGTACTTAGCGCAGCCGTTGTGCGTCAACTGTCCGATGATGATGCGGGCCCGGGATGTGATCAGTTTATTACACTTGAAAACTCTCCCTCTGGCGCAGATATATTTATGCGCATCCGCAATGCCGACGGCGGCGAAGTTGAAGCGTGCGGCAATGCAGCCCGCTGTGTCGGACGATTGCGCCTTAAGGAAACCCGTGCCTCCAGTGTAACAATTGAAACTGTGGCTGGAGTTCTGATCGCCAAACATGGCTCCGGAACTGATGAAATAACAGTTGATATGGGGCAACCGCGTTTCAACTGGCAGGACATCCCGCTAGCTGARGAGTTTCGCGATACCCGCGGCATTGAACTGCAAATCGGACCAATTGACGACCCGATATTGCACTCGCCATCTGTTGTAAATGTCGGTAATCCCCACGCAATATTCTGGGTGGATGAACTCACTGGCTTTGATCTGGAAAAAATCGGTCCAATGCTGGAAAATCATCCTGTATTTCCTGACCGTGCCAATATTTCACTGGCAGTGGTTGGTGATCGCCAGAACATCAAAATGAAAGTCTGGGAGCGCGGTGTCGGAGCAACCCGTGCATGTGGCACGGCTGCGTGCGCGGCCGCCGTTTGTGCGGTCCGGAAAAAAATGGTGGAGCGCACTGTAAATGTCGAACTTCCAGGTGGATCACTCACCATTCACTGGGATGAAGAGAGCAATCACATTCAAATGACGGGTGATACCACTGTTGAATTTGAGGGTATTATTCAATTGCCCAGCCTGTTCTGGGAAAAGGTAGAACCCGGTGTCAGTTAAAGTCATTACATTTGGCTGCCGCCTCAATATTCATGAATCTGAAGTCATTCGAAAAAGCGCCTCGGAGGCGGGACTTCAGGATTCGATCGTCATCAATACTTGTGCTGTCACCAACGAAGCTGTCCGGCAGGCGCGACAGGCCGTGCGCAGGGCGCGACGGGAAAACCCGGAWAAACGCATTATCGTAACCGGTTGCGCTGCCCAGACGGGKGCAGAAGAATTCGCCAATATGGATGAAGTCGACCTTGTAATCGGTAATGAAGAAAAAATGTCGGCAGGCGCATATCGCGGACTTCCTGCTTTTGGCGTACCGCTGAACAACAAAATTCGTGTGAATGATATTTTTTCGGTCAGGGAAACGGCAGCCCATTTGATTGAAGGACTTGAAGGCCACACAAGAGCGTTTGTGCAGGTTCAAAACGGCTGCGATCACCGTTGCACATTTTGCATCATTCCTTTTGGTCGAGGTAATTCCCGCTCGGTTCCGATGGGTGCTGTCGTAGATCAAGTTCGTAAATTGGTAGAAAACGGATATCGGGAAGTCGTACTAACCGGGGTCGACGTAACATCATATGGTTCGGACTTGCCAGGGCAGCCCAAACTGGGAAGCCTGGTACGAAAAATTCTCCAGCATATCCCTGAACTATGCCGGCTACGTCTATCTTCCATCGATTCAATCGAGGCAGACGACGATCTGATGATTGCGCTAAAGGAAGAACAACGATTGATGCCACATTTGCATTTGTCACTGCAATCTGGCGATGACATGATACTAAAACGTATGAAACGCCGTCATTTACGCGCCGACACGATTGCGTTTTGCGAACAGGTACGGGACATACGCCCGGATGTTATATTTGGTGCAGATATTATCGCAGGTTTTCCAACAGAAACTGATCAAATGTTCGAAAACTCTCTGAATATCATTGATGAATGCGGCCTTACACATTTACATATTTTTCCGTTTTCTCCCCGACCAGGAACACCGGCAGAAAAAATGCCGCAACTGGAACGACGCCTTGTCAAGGATCGGGCGGCACGGCTTCGACAAAAAGGCAATATCGTTCTGGAAAAATTTCTTGCAGATGAAGTTGGCTCAATCCGATCCATCCTCGTGGAAAAAAATGGCCTTGGCCGCACAGAGCAATTTACACAGGCAGAACTCGATTCTGGTAGTCCAGGTGACATTGTACGCGCGAAAATTGTAGGTTCGACCCATCGCCATCTTCAGGCTGCGGTGGTTTAAAGGAGACTTGAGTGACTGAATCCAAAGGATTTTTTTCGCGATTATTCAAGGGAAAGGCAACTAAAGATATTGCCGAAACTCTTGATAATACGGCTCCTGCTGACCACGCGCTGGAAGAGGGCACAGTAACGGAATTGCAGGTAGAACCCGTTCTTCCGGTCGACCATATCTCTACAGAACCAGCCAAAAACCAGATTGAAATTGTAGAGCCTGAGCCTGAGCCTGAGCCTGAGCCTGAGCCTGAGCCTGAGCCTGAGCCTGAGCCTGAGCCTGAGCCTGAGCCCGTACAATCCAATGTACCTGAAATGGTAAAAAAGCCTGGTATTATCGGACGTATGTTAGGGCGCAAAGCAAAGCCAGAGGTGCCACAGGCGCCTGCGGGTGATGATGCCCCGCTTGTCGGGGTTGAAGAACCCGCTGCCTCTAAGCCTGAAAAAGCTGGCCTTATGGGGCGGGTTTTGGGGCACACGCCTAAGAGAAACATCAAGCGGGTGCTTGATGATGCGATGCTGGAAAGCCTGGAAGAACTGTTGATCACCACCGATATGGGGGTGGAAACGTCTTTGCGTGTGGCGGCTTCTATGGCTGAAGGGCGGTTTGGCAAGAAGCTGGGGGTTGATGAGATCAAGGGGCTGTTGGCCGCTGAAATTACCCGCATCATGGAACCGGTGGCCAAACCGATGCCGCTTTACCCAAAAAAACCGCAAGTGGTTTTGGTTGTGGGTGTCAACGGGTCTGGTAAAACCACGACCATCGGTARRCTGGCCAGCCAGTTTCGTGCGGCAGGCAAGTCTGTGGTTATTGCGGCAGGTGATACGTTTCGTGCCGCGGCTGTGGAACAGTTRCAGRTTTGGGGCGAACGTGCSGGTGTGCCYGTGTTGACGGCCCCTGAAGGATCAGACCCTGCGTCGCTTGCATATGAGGCGATGGAAAAAGCCGAAGCGGACGGGGTGGATTTGTTGATGATTGATACGGCAGGCCGTCTTCAAAACCGTCAGGATTTGATGGAAGAACTGGCTAAAATTGTGCGGGTTATTCGCAAAAAAGACCCCGATGCGCCGCATAATACCTTGCTGGTGCTGGATGCAACAACGGGTCAGAACGCATTGGCGCAAGTGGAAGTTTTTCGAGATATATCGGATGTCAGCGGCTTGATCATGACTAAGCTGGATGGCTCTGCCAAAGG
>JAESRR010000244.1 GCA_016764535.1 Cohaesibacteraceae bacterium
ATGCGGATTTTCCAGGAGGAAATCTTCGGACCGGTGCTCTCTGTATGTACCTTTAAAACGGATGAGGAAGCGCTGGCGATCGCCAATGACACGCTCTACGGCCTTGGTGCCGGTGTCTGGAGCCGTGATGTAAACACCTGTTATCGCTTTGGCCGGGCAATTGAAGCGGGTCGCGTCTGGACCAATTGTTACCATGCCTATCCGGCACACGCCGCATTTGGTGGCTATAAACAATCAGGCATTGGTCGTGAAAATCACCTGATGATGCTTGGCCACTATCAGAAAACCAAAAACATGCTGGTGAGCTATAACCCTAACAAACTTGGTTTCTTCTAGGATACTAACAGCCTGGTGGTTGTCGGACGGGAGCGTTTCCCGTCCGGTATATTTTCAGGGGCAGGGAAGTGAAATGGAACAGCAGGTTGAGGCGACAGAGGCAGCTCTGGCGCTAATTCGCGAGATCATTGAAGAGCATGGGCCGGTGATATTCCACCAGTCCGGTGGATGTTGTGATGGCTCCTCTCCAATGTGTTATGCGGAAGGTGATTTGATAATAGCTGATCACGATGTGCAAATGGGAGAGATCGGCGGTGTGCCGTTTTACATTGGCGGTAGTCAATATGAAGTCTGGAAACATACAAGATTGATAATTGATGTAGTTGATGGTCAGGGTGGGATGTTTTCGCTCGACAATGGACGTGGCAAACGCTTCATCACTCGTTCGGAATTGTGTGAAGTGAAGTAGGGCAATCCTGTTTGTTCCCGGGTTTTCACCTCTCGCAAGATTGGCGTGGTTTTTTGCCGCCATGTTCAATGACCTGGTGAAAAATACTGTTTTGATTTTTCGGTCTGCTATATGAACGAAAATGGAACCACCCTGGCATCCATATCGGCGTTTGACTTGTTCACATCCGGCGCTTCATCTGCTTCCTGCATGATCAAACCGGAAAGAGGCCCCGCATGTCTATCGTCGTGGTAATTCGCAAACATGGAAAAACAATCATTGGATGCGACACCAAATGCTCGGATGGAAACCTGCTGGTACCACCACCGGAAAAGGTCAACGCGCTGAAGTTTCATCGTATCGGGAATGCGTATATGGGTCATGTGGGCTCTACAGCTTTCCATACAGTGCTTGATTTTGTGACAAATGAATATGCAGATATTTTCGATTTTACCGACCGCATGACCACTTATAAAACCATGCTCAAACTACATAAGATCATGTGTGACACTTGTCTCATCAATACATATGGAGAAGATTTCGAGGGCAGTGGGCTTAATGTTGTTATCGCGACACCGGAAAAGATATTCCATGTGGAACCGGATCGTGGCGTTGATGAATTTTCCAGGTTTTGGGCGGTTGGATCAGGCAGTGTTGCTGCGCTTGGTGCGTTGGATGCGCTTTATGACAGGATCGATGATATCGAAGAGCTTTTGCGTGAGGTTCTGACAATCGCCTGCAAGTATGATCTGCATTCCAACGGTCCGATAGAGACAGAAATTGTGAATGGTTAGCAGGTTACCGGGCAAACTCTGTTTGTTTGGAGTGCGCGTCTGTCACAATTCTTATCCAAGCATGAACACATCATAGCGGGTTGATTTGCCGGTGATCTGATGAGAAGGCTGGCGAATACCGGGCATGGGGTCTGCTTTCTGCGGCCATTTCAGCACCACACGTTTGCGCGCACAATCAAGGGCGATTTGCATCAGCTCGGAACAATCTTCATCTGTGCCAACAATTTCCCGGATCTGGCGCATTTCCTTTTTTACAAGTGCCGAGTTTTTACGGGGTGGACCGGCAGGAGAGAAAAATCTACTTTTTCCTTTTACACGTCTAGATTTATCGCTATCATGGGTTGAGTGGCGCAACTAAATAGGCATCTACTTGGTCGAGTTGTTTAGGCAAAAGATTTTTTGGGAAATTCTATGAATAGAATAGTTGTATCAGCTGTTTTGGTATTTTTATTTTCAATTCAACCCAGCCTCTCTGGAGGGTTTATTGGAAATTTTATCGAAAAGGCATGTGGAAACTGCGGGCTCGGAAAAAAACTAGATGGACTGCACAAGGCAATTGGCAGTCCAATGGACATACCCGGAAGAATAGCGCGTGAATCGGTTGTTGAAACTGCTGGCCCTTTGCTAGGTGAAGCAATTCGTCACTCACGTGACAATGCTAGAGCAGCCGGAACAAAGCCCATTCCTTCGCAGATGTTCCAAAAACTGGTGCTTTTTTATCCCCGGTCATTGTTATTATCAATACAATTTAGAGTAGGACAAGGGCACGAACTCTCTGTTCAAGCAAACTCTTTTAGATTTGGAGATGCGACGGCGGTTGCTCTGATTGATACAATTATTTTCAGATCTGAAAATGATGTACGTAACGATGTTCTATGGGCGCATGAAATTAAACACATTGATCAATTTCAGCGTTGGGGGCTTTCAAATTTTGGCAAACGTTATGTACGAAATCATTCAGCGGTCGAAAAGGAAGCAGAAACAACTGCGCAACAATATAGTAATTTGAGAAACGCATCAGTTCGGAAGCAAAATAACTCAAGAACTAACCAAAAAATATCGGCAGGTTTCGACTGGTTGTATATTGGTAGATTTAAGAATGGTTGGCGAAATCGTAATTTTGATTGGCGAGGAAGTAAAATGGAATGGCCCAAACCGGGGACGTTCATTACTGCTGTTAATAATGTAAATGTTCGTGAAGACCATATTCGTTATATTCCACAAACAGGTAAGTGGAAAAACGCAAATAAAACGGGCGCTATTGAATCCGGACAAACAGTCAAAATAGTAGATGTAATTGACGTGACGTTAGGTGGTGGATATATTTGGGCAAAAATTAGAAATAGCAATCGTCGTTAGCAATCCATTTATGATGTTTTTGTGTCAGTGTCGTGCCAAAATATTAAAACAGTTGAAACTGGAATCTAAGTAAAAATTGGTTACGTCTACAATTTGCAATATCGATTTTCCTCTTTCTATCCAAGCATGAACACATCATAGCGGGTTGATTTGCCGGTGATCTGATGAGAAGGCTGGCGAATACCGGGCATGGGGTCTGCTTTCTGCGGCCATTTAAGCACCACACGTTTGCGCGCACAATCAAGCGCGATTTCCATCAACTCTGTACAATCTTCATCCGTGCCAACAATCTCCCGGATCTGGCGCATTTCCTTTTTTACAAGTGCCGAGTTTTTACGAGGTGGATGCATGGGGTCAATCAACACAACTTCAGGATCAAGACCCGGCAGCAGGTCTTTTGCATCACCATGCAACAGGGTCATGCGTCCAATGATGCTGGCCAGATCCGCGTCAGCATTACGGGCATGTTCCATCCCGTCTGCAAGTATCTGATGCATTATATCTGATCGCTCAATCAGCGTCACGTACGCACCAAGAGATGCGAGCAAAAAGGCATCACGCCCCAGTCCGGCGGTAGCATCCACAACATCAGGTGTTTTGCCATCTTTCATGCCAATTGCTTTGGGCAAGGTCTGCCCGCGGCCACCACCAAAGCGCAGTCGGTGAGCAACAGCACCTCCAACAAAATCAACAACTAGGCCACTTGTGTCCTGCTTCATGTGTATGCCTGCAAATGGTTCTGATCCGGTAACCAGGGTTCTGTAACACAGTCTCCGTTGAAGACAATGGAGCGAGCCGGATCGATAAACAATCAGGATGGATATGCATTGAATTTGGAAGAATTCGATCGTTGATTTTTGATGATAATTCATATCATATGAAATAATAATCAAATCATTGTATCTGATACATAACAATACATATCATATGAAATAAAATAAACATGGAGCTCAAAGTGGACGATATGGAGGATTTATTGTTGAATTGTCCGGGCCTTGCGGTGTGTCTTTTGTTTAATGTGACGATGGATTAGCGGTCTGACCTGGGATGCGTGTGATTTCCAACAGGCCTTGTGTTCGTTGTTTTGGCTAATTTGTTGAAGTAAAATGGCCGCAGGGTTATGTATTAATTCGGTCTGGAGAAATTTGAATGCCATTTGGATGGTGGGGTTTCACTTACAGACAGATATTTTACAGGCAGTTTTGATCATGCCGGGCGCAATGATGTCCACGCCCGGTACGGGCTTGTCCCGGTCATCATCGAACATTCTGGAAGAATAGACAGGCTCACTGGATATGCAGGTTTAATGTCGGAACCATTGGAATATTACACCTATATTCTTGCCACAGTTGATACTGGCCTATCACGGACATATGTGGGCTGGACAAATGATTTGGAAAAACGTTTAAAAGCTCATAATTCCGGAAATGGTGCCAAATCCACCAAAGGACGTCGGTGGGACTTTATTTATGTTGAATCTTCCGGGACTAAATCAGAAGCTATGAGCCGTGAATGGTATATTAAAAATGACCGCGCTCATCGCAAGGCAATATTACAAGCCGTACAACCAGCTAAAAAGACAACGAACCGATGATCCCTGAAGACATATCCAAACGATTTGACGCCCTTGAAATGATTGTAGCCGAGCAACAACAGGTCATTGATGATCTCAATGAGACGATTACCAAGCAGTGGAAATCGCAGGATGTTTTAAAGCGCCAGCTCACGAAAATGACGGATCAGATTCATGATCTTGAAGAAAGCCAGCCTGCTGCTGCAAACCAGAAACCGCCACATTACTAGCATCGATAATTCCCGTTTGGCTGGATTTTGCGATCCGGGGGGGCCTGCATCCAAACTCGAGCCGACTAATTTCACGGGGAAGACGAATGTTCGACCTCGTCGCCAGGCACATTGACCCAGTGATGCTTTCTATGCTCATAAACTGAAAATCGGGGCTCGGGGAAATCCGGATCTGCAAATGCACCAACCGGTATTGCGGTAACGCCTGGCCAACCCTCGATGATATACGCAAGGGTTGATCCGCACACCGGACAAAAGCTGTAGGTAGCCCGGTGGCCGCTGTCGGCAATCCGTTCCCATTCGACCCGCTTTCCCGTTAGCGTAATATTTTTATCAGCCCAGCGTGCCTGTGTCGCAAAGGCGCTGCCGCTGCGTTTTTGACATTCAAGGCAGTGACACACCGATATTCTTACCGGTTCGCCCTGGCAGGTCACGGCAAGTTGCCCGCATCTACATGTGGCGGTTCGATTGGTCATGCTTTAACGCCTCAAATTGAACGGCCAATGAAAATTAGTGTCCGCCATCGAACAGGCCTTTCATCAGCAACTTGCGACAAAGGATAACGAGGCAAGCTGGTGGTAACAACGCCAGAACAATCAGCACCAGCCCAGAAATACTTGTTCTGCCCACAAATGTCATGCCGCGCACGAGAGTGAAATATTCTTCATCCGAAGTGATGATCAGCGGCCAGAGGTACTGGTTCCATCCGGTGATAAACATAATGGTAAAAATTGTTGCAATGACCTGTAAGGACATTGGCACCAGAACCGTGGTGAGAAATTTGATTGGTCCGGCGCCATCAATCATTGCAGCTTCAAGAATTTCATCGGGCACAGAACGAAAAAACTGTCTGAAATAGAACACCGCAATGGCTGAAGCGACAAGTGGCAATACGATCCCCGTATAAGTATTATAAAGCCCCAGATCTACTGCGACCTGATAGGTTGGAAGAATGCGCATTTCCAGTGGCAACATCATTGTCGCCATCAGGACGGCAAAAATCGGACCAGCCGTTGCGAGCCGAAAATAGGTCAGTGCATAGGCAGCGAGAAACGATAAAAGCGTTGTAGCAATTGCAAATCCCGCTCCCGTGACGAAAGAATTGTACAACATCGACCAGGCCGTGATGGCACCGCTAAATCCGGCTTTGGAAAACAGCATTCGGCTGACATTTTCAACAAATTCGCCACCCCAGGATAGCTGAAGCCCATATTGAGACAGTGTACTCCCGCTATGTGAGATAGTCATAATAGCCAGCAGCAAAGGTAAATTGAGCAACACAATTCCGGTGAGCAAAATCAGATGTCGTCTTGCGTCACTGGTTTGAATTCTCAATTGGTACGGGTCCTTACTGACAAAACAACCTGCGTGCAGTGTTGAATGTTAAAATAATCGGGACTGGAAATAAACTATTGGGAGAAAATCTATGTTCGGGCGTGATTCATTTTACCTTGCTGACCAATTGTACTAAAGACTTCGGCATGAGCAAAGCAGAAACTCCTGAAAATGTTGCAAATACACCATTTCATCAAACAATTGATGTGCAGCCGGGCGGCTCGTTTGCGCAGGCAATAGAGCAATTTCTGGAATTTGCCTGCAAGGGTCGTATGCATGCAATCGGATTTGTATTGATATTTTCGTTTGCCTGTTTTCTGCCAGGATTTTTCTCGATCCCGCCGGTTGACCGGGATGAAGCCCGATTTGCCCAGGCATCCAAACAAATGATCGAAAGTCGGGATTTTGTCGACATTCGTCTGCAGGATGATCCGCGCCATAAAAAACCCGTCGGCATTTACTGGATGCAGGCAGCATCGGCAATGGCCAGCGGGCAGGGGGAATTTGCCCCCATCTGGGTCTATCGCTTGCCGTCACTTCTTGGGGCAGTGCTTGCAACTTTACTGACATTTTTTATTGGTGAACGCATGGGAGGCACGAGGCTCGGCCTGTTGTCGGCCTGCGCGCTTGCCAGTTGTATCCTTCTGGGGGTTGAAGCACGCCTTGCAAAAACCGATGCAATGTTACTGGCGACCATTCTTGCCTGCCAGTTTGTCATGTTCCGGTTGTTTCGAACACCTGAACAGCGGTTATCCTTATGGGAAACGGTGCTGTTCTGGGGTGGTTTGGGCGCAGGTATATTAATCAAGGGTCCACTGGCCCTGATGATCATCATTCTAACGATATTAGCTGCATCGATATTCAGCCGAAGCGCGGGATGGCTCAGGGGCGTTCGCCCATTGTTGGGTTTGCCACTGATGCTGGCGATTGCCCTGCCATGGTATGTGGCGATTACCCTGCAAACGGACTGGGCATTTTTTCACGAAGCCATTGGCAAGGATTTACTGGGCAAGGTTGCCAGCGGCAAGGAATCCCATGGCGCGCCTCCCGGGGTGTATCTGCTTTCAACAATTGGAACATTCTGGCCGATATTTCCACTTCTGGTTATCAGCGCTCCCTTGATCTGGAAATCTCGAAGTGACCGTAATGTTCAGTTTTTGCTGGCATGGATTATCCCGGCGTGGCTGATATTTGAATTGATTCCGACCAAATTGCCGCATTATATCCTGCCACTGTTTCCAGCGATGGTTCTGCTGGTGATCATGAGTATCCTGAGCAAAAAAATCGAATTTGGTAAAAACTGGCACAAACATTTGCTGCTGGCCTGTCTCGTTGCACTACCCCTGATCCTTGGAGTTGCTGCCTTTGGCGGAACTATAGTTCTCGGCGATGGTATTTATCCATCCATTTTACTGCTTGCCATCACCGCAGCTGTTCTGGGGTGGAGTGCCCGATCTTTGTTTTTGGCAAGGGCACGCACCGCCGGACTGGTTTTGTGTATCGCTGCAGCTCCGCTTGTCTATATGTCAGTCCATGGAATTGCTTTTCCAAATCTGAATAAGATCTGGTTGTCCAACACCATGGTTGAAGCTGCCCGATCGTGGTCTTTGTGCAAGGATGTAGAAATTGCCAGTGTCGATTATCACGAGCCAAGTCTGGTGTTTCTGGCTGGAACCGATACTTATTTGACTGATTCAAATGGTGCTGCAGCATTCCTGCGCGAAGCTGGATGCCGGGTGGTTTTTGTGCCCCAGGAATATGAACCCGGTTTTCTGAAACGCGCAAAGCAGCTGAAACTCAATGTCATAGAAAGAACGCGGGTGCAGGGCGTCACATTGAATGGCGGCGATGCGCTCGACATCGGTCTTTATGTATTGCGTGAAGTGGATTAGAAAGTGCTGAACCTGTTTTTATCCGCCAAAGAGAAATTTGCTGAATTGCAGCTTTTTCTGTCCAAACGCAGCAATATCACAGTGCAGAAAATCCGGTTTTTACCGCTTTGGGCAGTATGTTTGATTTTGGCTGTCCTGCTCACCGGATATTATGTTGATCCGCCAGCGGGGCTGTGGGCGCGGTCAATTGATCCCGATATTCATGCTGCATTTTCGGCGGTAACTGAATTTGGCAAATCTACCTGGTATCTGGTTATTGTCGGAGTTGTGTTACTCGGAAGTTTGATCTGGCGTATGAAACGACATCCAGGTCGAACTTTGAGTGCCGCTCTGACCCATATACAGCTGACATTGTTGTTTGTCTTTGTCACTATTGCGGGGTCCGGGTTAATTGCGACCACATTGAAACCTCTATTCGGCAGGGCGCGGCCGCGCTATTTTGAAGAACTGGGTACCATACATTTTGAATGGTTTCGTTTTGGGTCGGGCTACGCCAGTTTTCCGTCAGGACATTCAACAACGTTTGGCGCACTTGCTGTTCTTGCGATTTTACTGGTTCCAAAATTTCGGTTTTTCATACTGGCATTATTTGGTCTGCTGGCTTTTAGCAGGGTTGCTGTTGGTGCGCATTATCCCTCCGATGTGCTGGTGGGATTTACAATTGGCCTTGCTTTTTCCTGGTGGCTGACGACAGTGTTTGCACGTAACCGGCTTGTAATCTGTGTCAGGAACGGGCACATGGAGTTTTCAGGCAGAACTTTTGGCTGTTGTCTGCGTGTGATCAGGGCAATGAAGAAGAGTTCAAGAAACATGGAATCTGTGATGATTCCCAATGATGTAGTCGATAAAAAATGAATGCCAGTAAAGACAGTATTGCTGTTTCAGTTGTCGTGCCGTGTAAAAACGAAGAGGGAAATTTGTCCTTTTTGGTTGATGAAATTGGCACAGCGCTGTCCGGGCGGCAATTTGAAGTGATTGTCGTTAATGACGGCTCCACCGATGATACAGTAACAATGCTGGCCGAAATGCAATCATCCCGACCATGGTTGCGTCATATCTCTCATCAATTCTCATGTGGCCAAAGTGCCAGTGTGCGAACCGGCGTTTTGCATGCGCGTGGAGATGTTATTGTTACCATTGATGGTGACGGCCAGAATAATCCAAAATACATACCGGATCTGGTTGATGCCCTGGAAAATGCCGGACCGGCGACAGCGATGGCCGGTGGTCAGCGGGTTGGACGCAAGGCATCATTTTCCAAACGCATGGCTTCCCGATTTGCCAATTGGTTGCGTGGGTCTTTGTTGAAAGACCAGACACGGGATTCCGGCTGTGGTTTGAAAGCCATTCGTCGTGAGGTGTTTTTGCAGTTACCCTATTTCGATGCCTGGCACCGGTTCATGGCAGCGTTGATTGTCCGAGAAGGATACAAGCTCGTGTTTGTTGATGTCGTTGATCGTGATCGTCAGCATGGGCAGTCGAAATATGGAGTTCTTGACCGGGCATTAATCGGACTTCCTGATCTGATTGGCGTCGCATGGCTATGCCGCCGGAGACGCCGCATCCCTGTTGTTTCGGAAAGCAATGCACGGGATGAAGGATCCTCCAAATGAGTTTTCTACTGGACTGGTTCAGAGAAGTCTTCATCGACAATCTGGATACCTGGGCGATATTGGGGTTTATTGCCCAGATGTTATTCATGATGCGATTTGTTGTTCAGTGGATTACCAGCGAACGTCGCGGAAAATCTGTTGTACCGATCGCGTTCTGGTTCTTCTCAATAGGCGGCGGATTGTTGATGCTTGTCTATGTTATCGGTCGCAAGGACCCGGTCCTGATAGCCGGACAATCAATGGGGATTGTAATTTACGCGCGAAATCTCTGGCTGATCTATAGGGAAAAGAGACAAACCGCCCGATAATCCCGTTACCTGGATTATCAATTCTGTTTTAGCTGCCCGGAAAGCCGATTGTCTTTCCGGGCATTGCTTTTAGCTTGCAGCCCGTAGAGCTTTAAAGCCATTGTCCAGATCGGTGATTAGGTCCGATGTGTCTTCCAGACCAATATGCAGGCGAACAAGATGACCATCTTCGGTCCATGGTCTGGCTGTCCGGCATTTGGATGGATCAGGCTGAAGGGCCAGGCTTTCATATCCACCCCATGAAAATCCCATGCCGAACAATTCAAAACTGTCGAACAACGCCCGAATCGCTATCTCCGAGGTTGGTGACAGAATAAAACTGAACAGACCGGTCGCGCCGGTAAAGTCCCGTTTCCAGATCGCATGTCCCGGATCACTTTCAAGAGCAGGATAAAGGATACGGGTCACTTCATCCTGCGTCTGCAGCCATTCAATCACATCCATTACGTTTTTATGGTGCTGCTCGAGGCGAATCTTCATAGTACGAAGCCCGCGCAAGGCCAAATATACGTCATCGGGAGCAACGTGCAGACCAAGTCCACCATGGGTTTTGATGAGGTTGGGCCAGGCTTTTTTATTTGCCGCGATGGTGCCGATCATTACGTCGGCATGTCCTACCATGTATTTGGTACCCGCCTGAATTGACAGATCAACACCATGTCCCAACGCGTCATAATACAGTGCAGTGGCCCACGTGTTGTCCATTAGCACCGTCATATTTCGCTTGTGTGCTACTGCTGCAATTGCCGGAATGTCCTGAATTTCAAAGGTCTGCGATCCGGGGGCTTCCGTGAAAACTGCTGTTGTGTTGTTACTGAACAGTGATTCGATGCCCGCGCCGATCAAGGGATCATAGTAAGTCGTGGTCACACCCATGTCTTTTAACAAACCATCGCAAAAATCTCTGGTCGGTTCATAAACACTATCGGTCATCATAATATTGTCACCTGATTTGACACAGGAGAGAATAGCGGTTGTGCAGGCGTTAAGGCCCGAAGGCGTTAAAACCGCACCGGCGGCGTTCTCCAGATCACAAATTGCATCTGTCAGAGCGTCGGTTGTGGGCGTGCCGCGACGTCCATATTTGTATCTGGACTTTTTTTCACCCCGTAATGTTGCCATGTCCTCGAACAGAACAGTTGACGCATGCACAACCTGGGGATTCACAAAACCTCCATTTTCATGAGAATTTCGTCCGGTCAAAACCAGGCGTGTATCGGTCTTGTAATGATTTGTTCTCTTTTCGTTCATGCTGGTAAGGCTCTCTGTTCACTTTTATTGTAGAAAAATTCGCTAATCAGGCCAATTACCGTGTTTCTTTTCATTTGAACACTTGACCAAAGTCGAATAATTTCCTGTCATGGCGCTGTTGGGGGGTGTTCTATCATGACTGCTGACGGAATTGTGCGAGAGAGGTGTGTAATTCCTGAATGATGTTAGAACGCCACGAAATAAATAAACAATCAACATTCAGAGCTACAGAAAAGGCTGCATGATGAAGAGAGTTGTTCTTCCCGTTGTTGTTGGTGCCATGCTTGGTATGACAGCAACTGCTGCAAACGCTGATACACTTGACGATATCAAAGCGAAAGGCCACGTTCAGTGTGGTGTGAGCCAGGGTCTTCCAGGCTTCTCAAATCCTGATTCTTCAGGTAACTGGACCGGTCTTGACGTTGATGTGTGTCGTGGTGTTGCTGCTGCTGTTTTCGGTGATCCCGAAGCAGTGAAATTTTCTCCACTTTCCGCTAAAGAGCGCTTTACTGCTCTGTCCTCTGGTGAAGTTGACATTCTGTCACGTAACACCACATGGACAATGGGCCGCGATACTGCTCTTGGTCTTAACTTTGCCGGCGTAAACTATTACGATGGTCAGGGCTTCATGGTTCGTAAATCTCTGGGCGTTTCTTCCGCTCTTGAGCTTTCCGGCGCTTCTGTTTGTACCAACACAGGTACAACAACAGAGCTGAACGTTTCTGATTACTTCCGTACAAACAACATGGATCTGGAACTTGTTCAGTTTGAAAAAGCTGACGAAGTTGTAGCTGCATATGACTCCGGTCGTTGTGATGTTTACACTACAGATGCTTCCGGCCTTTATGCCCAGCGTCTGAAACTTGAAGATGCTACAAAACACGTTGTTCTTCCGGAAATCATTTCCAAAGAGCCACTTGGTCCTGTTGTTCGTCAGGGTGATGACAACTGGTTCAACATCGTGAAGTGGGTTCACTTCGCAATGGTAAATGCTGAAGAAATGGGCATCACATCTGCAAACGTTGAAGAAATGAAGGGTTCTGGCAATCCAGCAATTCGTCGTTTCCTCGGTGTTGAAGGTTCTTTCGGTGAGAAGCTTGGTCTTAATAATGACTGGGCAGCTAACATCATCGCAAGCGTAGGTAACTATGCTGAATCATTTGAGCGTAATGTTGGTCCTGCTACTCCACTTAAAATTGAGCGCGGTGTAAATGCACTGTGGTCAGCCGGTGGTCTGCAGTATGCTCCACCAATCCGCTAATACGGATTAGTAAATCAGCCGGTTGGCGCATCCTGTGCCAACCGGTTTTTTTTGAGTTAAACCAGGCTTAATAATATAAAAAATTGCTTTGGTTTGACCTGCATGTTCACTTCGGGAGAGTGATCATGCGCCTTAAAAGGCGAGGGGAATATGGCTGCACAGGAACATATGGCATCGGCAGACGGGCCGCCAAAAGTTTCACTTTTCAACGATCCAAAAATACGCGGGCTGTTTTATCAGGTTCTCCTGATAGTTACCGTCGTATGGATCGGCTACAGTATCACCATGAATGCCGCAACAAACCTTGCCAAGCAGGGTCTGGCAAATGGTTGGAAATTCCTCGGAGAATCAGCCGGATTTCCAGTAACCCAGTCATTGATAGAATACTCGGCAGCTTCATCTTATCAGGAAGCCCTGGTCGTTGGATTTTTGAATACAGTGCTGGTTGGTGTCTTTGGAATATTTATCGCAACAATTGTTGGTTTCACAGTTGGTATCGCCAGATTATCCAAAAACTGGGTTGTTGCCAAAATGGCAACCGTTTATGTAGAGATCCTGCGTAACATTCCGTTGTTGCTACAGATCTTTTTCTGGTATTTCGCCGTTCTTCGTGCGCTGCCAAGCCCCAAAAATTCAATTGAATTTGGTGCCGGTGTTTTCATGAATAACCGTGGCTTGATAATGCCTAAACCTATCTGGGAAGATGGGGCCGGTATGATCGGGATTGCCGCGATTATTGGTTTCATTTTTGCTATCGGATTTAGTATCTGGGCGAAAAAGCAACAGGCAGAGACGGGTAAGCAGTATCCCTCGTTCAGCATTGGCGTTCTGGCCTTTATTGGTCTGCCGATACTTGCTGCCGCAGCAACCAATTTTCCTTTCACTTTTGATATGCCTGCGCTCAAAGGCTTCAATTTCAAGGGTGGCATGAAAGTTGTGCCGGAATTTGTTGCGTTGCTGTTTGCGCTCAGCATCTATACGGCATCGTTTATTGCCGAGATTGTGCGAGCCGGAATTTTGGCGGTTGATCATGGTCAGACAGAAGCTGCCAATGCATTGGGACTTCAAAGAGGACCAATCTTACGGCTGATCATTATACCCCAGGCCATGCGGGTGATCATTCCGCCGTTGACCAGTCAATATTTGAATCTGTTCAAAAATTCGACACTGGCTGTGGCGATTGCCTATCCCGATCTTGTGTCTGTCGGCGGTACAATATTGAACCAGACAGGTCAGGCTATTGAGATCATCGGTCTCTGGATGGCGATCTATTTGACCGTCAGCATCCTCACATCCATGTTTATGAACTGGTACAACAGTCATATCGCGATGTCAGAGCGGTAGGGGAAAAACATGTCTGATATTAACCACGCATATGTACTGACAGAGATGGCCGACGAACGGCCTGCCCCTGTTGCCACATCCGGTCCAATCCTGTGGCTGAGAACAAATTTGTTCTCGAGTGTTACAAACGCCGGTCTAACTATCTTTGCATTATATCTGGTCTATCTGGTGTTGCCACCGTTGATCAATTTTGCTTTTGTTACAGCAGTTTGGTCGGGTGTTGATCGTGAAGCCTGCGTTGGCCCCGAAGTCGGAGCCTGCTGGGCTTATGTCGGCGCTTATTTTGATCAGTTCGTCTACGGGCGTTATCCTGTTGACGAAAGGTGGCGCGTTGACCTTGTGTACCTGATAGGTGCTTTGGCACTTATCCCGGCACTTATGCCAACGGTTCCCTACAAAAAAT
>JAESRR010000127.1 GCA_016764535.1 Cohaesibacteraceae bacterium
AATGATTAATATTAATCAACATTATAGTTAATGATTTATGAAAAATACAATACTATCAATGGGTTGTGGTAATTGCCCAATTATTCCAAAAAATCCCCGGCTCTTCGGCGCGATGTTGGAACGCCCTGGTTTCAGGGGTTTTTTGCTGAATGGAAGAATCGCTGTGCAATTGACATGCAAAATCAACACGACTGATTGTCGAACAAGCGTTCCAAAACCAATTTGAATACATAAATAATTTGTATAGTTGCTGTCAGGCAGGCGTAATATTGCAATGCCAGATTTCATTTCAGGGGCAATCAAATTTTCCCGAATGGAGATAAAAATGAATTCGATTACCAAATCCTTGCTGGCCGCAATGTTCGTCGCAGGTGTCTCTTCGCAGGCATTGGTCGCTCCGGCGTTCGCAAATGCCACCAAAACTGCATCAACGGATCAGGTTGAAGACAGCGAAGACAAAGAAGAAAATTGCGTGTTGCCAGCCGGTACACAAACAACACCCGATGCTGATCATGAATGTGAAGACGATGATGATGGGGAAGATGAAGATACGGACGGTGAAACCACAGCTGATGATGACGACGATAAAGAGGAAGATTCCTCAAACTAGCGTCTGGATTGTGCCCGTCAGGTCAACATGACCTGACGGGTGCTTTGCGTATTATTGGTATGTCTTTAGAGGCGACGGGAATTCATGCGTATACTTTTTTTGGAAGATGATCAGGAAATCGGGACCAGTGTGACGAAAAGTCTGGAGCGCTCAGGTCATATAGTTGACTGGTTGAAGGATGGCCGCGAAGCGCTGGTAGCAGCTACGACGGCCTCTCATGAAGTCATAATACTTGATAGAATGACACCGGGTCTGGATGGTCTGTCTGTTCTGCGGGCAATACGTGCCAGTAATAACCCCACACCCGTATTGTTTCTCACTTCAATGAATGATGTCCGCGACAAGGTAGAAGGTCTTAAAGAAGGCGCAGACGATTATCTGGCAAAACCATTTTCGTTTTCTGAATTGCTGGCGCGCGTAAACGCGCTCGGGCGAAGACGAAATTCAAACTCAAACGAAGAGAATAACATTCTGGTATTTGATGATCTGGAACTGGATTTGGTTCGTCGGCGATGTACAATTTCTGGAGAAGTGGTCCCTCTGCTTGCCAAAGAGCTTCGTTTGCTGGAAGCATTTATGCAAAACACGGGGCGTGTGCTGACAAGATCGATGTTGCTGGATCAAGTCTGGAACATAAATTTTGACCCGGGAACCAATGTGGTGGAAACGCATCTAAGTCGTTTGCGGGGAAAAATTGAGAAACCGTTCGGGAAAACCTATATCAGGACGATCAGGGGTACAGGATACGTTCTTGAAAATCACGTATAAATCCACTGAATGAGGCAATTATTGCGAATGAGTGCGCTACCTCAGGCAGCAGGCAAAATTTGACGTAATTGAATCGGAATTTGAGATAGATAATCCCGAACTGGTTGTTGGAAATCGTTTCCCGCAAACAGATTTCCGGGATTTTCTATCTTGCTTGAATTTCCAGGACTGTAGCGCGTTAACCTATTCGCCAGTATCGGGGTTTCCCGGTTTTGTTTGCCAGCCCAGATCGGGGAGGGTGACAATGCGGTTGCCACGAAGATCGTTGGCACAGAGCAAGAACCCGCGTTCTTCCATATAGGTCAGCAGCCATCGGGCCCTGCCAGGTGACCTTGTACCATACGCGGTCGCAAGGGTAGTGTTTGAAGGGCAGGGTATTTTCTGTAATGCGGCCCGTGCAAGAACCAGGAATACACCACGCATGTCATCGGGCAATTGTGAAGCAACTAGAGTTGCCTGTTCCCAGTCTTTTTGATCAACATCCTGGTCTTCTACTTTGGCTCGCGCAACGGGGAGAAGTTCTCGAAACGACTGCAAATCGGGAGGGCGGGTGAATTTTTTAATCCGGCATCGAACCTGAAAATCCTGGTAAAGAACGGAAACCGACTGGAACGCAGCTTCCGGATCCTCCAGCATATCAACCAGTATTTCGCGGATTATCTTGTCCCGTTCAACATGATCCATGCCATCTTCGAGAAAAAGATCTTCTCGCGGAGCTGGCTCGGGAATGCTTGCGGCAAGTTGTTTCAACACATCTCTTGCGTCAATTGGCTGGGGAGTTGTGTTTGAAGGTCTGGGTAAATCATCCGGATTGGCTGAAAACAACAGTTCTTCGACATTCTTACCCGAATTTTGCGGTAGCGGGATCAATTTTGCACTCACGCCGCGACTGGAAGTTATAACAGGGCCAATCGTGATTTGCAGCGGTCGGCGGGACAATGCAGGCCCAAGCGCGACAAACTGACCCCGGTCAAGATTACGGAATGTTTCAGCCTGTCTGCGTTCCATACCAAGCAGGTCGGAAGCCCGGGCCATATCGATATCCAGAAATGTCCGGCCCATCAGAAAGTTAGTCGCTTCTGCCGCGACATTCTTGGCCAGCTTGGCAAGTCGCTGGGTCGCAATCACACCGGCAAGGCCGCGTTTTCGACCGCGGCACATCAGGTTTGTCATGGCCCCGAGGGAGGCGCGTCGTGCTTCTTCTGTAAATTCGCCAGATGTTGTGGGGGCAAAAAGCTGCGCCTCATCGACTATCACCAGCATTGGGTACCAGATTGAGCGATCAACATCGAATAGCCCGTTCAAAAATGCACCGGCCGCACGCATTTGTTTGTCTATGTCGAGCCCTTCAAGATTAAACACCACGGATACGCGATGCTGCCTCACACGGGCAGCTATCATTTCGATGTCTTGTTCAGTGCCGTTGGCATCAATAACGACGTGGCCAAATTCTTCAGCCAGGGTAACAAAATCACCTTCCGGATCAATTATTGCCTGCTGAACCCATTCGGCGCTTTGCTCAAGAATGCGACGCAATAAATGAGATTTTCCAGACCCTGAATTCCCCTGAACCAGCAAGCGTGTTGCCAGCAATTCTTCCAGATCCATGCCGGCGGGGGCACCAAATTTTTCCGTACCCAAATCAACAGAAACAGTCATGGGGTAATCATTAGCCTTTGTACGCAATACCTGATCGGGTCGATATTATTCGGGAATCGCTTGATACGAGGACCCGGAGCAGAGCTGTCATAACAGTGTAAACAGGCTGCGCGCAATGATGAGAAGCGCCATTCCTGTGAGAACCAGGTTGAACATCTGTTTAAATCGAATTTCCGAAAAAGCGTGCAACAGTTTTGTGCCGACCATGGTTCCCAAATAACCTGCACCAATCATCGCAAGCAGCAACGGAATAAACGGCACAAAGTCAAATCCAAGCCCAATGAAGATGCCAATTTTTATTCCGTGCTGCAACGTCATGCATGCGGTATGGCTTGCCACTGTTCCCAGACGATCCAGATTTCTGGTTTTGAAAACAGCAGCAACAAATGGGCCGGTTGCTCCAACGAACATTGTGAGAAGTGTAGATAAAGTCCCGGTAATTACAAAAATTGCACTGTGGTTCGGGTAATTTGGTTTTGGTCCCCAGACCGAAAACAGGATGAATAATCCAATTGTCAATTTCAGCCAAAAATCAGGAAGGTCCTGGACAAGAAGACCGCCTGCAATCCCACCAAACAGAGCACCAATTGAGAATTGAAGAACCGGTTTCCAGTTGATATGCGCCCGCTGGATAAAAGTTCTTCCTGTATTTGATCCCAACTGAATTACCCCATGAATGGGGATCAAACTTGTGGCCGGGAGCCCAAAGCTCAATACAGCAAGCATAGCGACGCCGCCGCCAATGCCAACTGCTGCGCTAATACCAGAGGTAAAAAAACTAACGACGATAACAAGCACGGCAAATATTGGCGAGATCGAGTCAGGTAACAAACTAAATTCCATATAAAAAGCAAACCGGTTACGAAACGAGAGCGGCGCAAAACCGCCCCCGATAAATCAGGAAGCAGGCATCGCTGTTTCAGCTAGCTGCGCCCAGTACGAACAGCCAATGGGAATAAGATCGTCATTGAAATCATACTCGGGGTGATGCAGGGAGGCCGTGTCACCATTACCAACAAAGATGAATGCACCCGGGCGTGATTCCAGCATGAATGAGAAATCCTCTGCGCCCATTGTCGGGGGATAATAGCGGTTCACACGGTTTTTTCCCACAAGGCTCTCGGCAATGGAAACCACAAAATCTGTTTGATCATCATGGTTCACAGTGACGGGATAATCACGGCGATAGGTCAGCTTTGCTGTAGCACCATAGGCTTTTGCAGTATTCTCGATAATTTCATGCAATCGCTTTTCAGCAAGGTCGCGAACTTCCGGATTGAGGGTACGAACCGTTCCATTTATTTGTGCTGTTTGGGGAAGCACGTTATCGGTAAAGCCCGAACGGATTTTGCAAAGTGAAACGACAACGGATTCAAGTGGGTCAACATTTCGACTGGCGATCTGTTGTACAGCCTGGATGATAGCTGCCATCACAAGAACAGTATCAACGCCATCATTTGGCATGGCTGCGTGACTGCCTTTGCCTTCGATGTCGATCGTGATGCGATCAGCCGATGCCATAATTGCACCTGTACGGATTGCAAAATCTCCAACCGGTGCGCCGGGCATATTATGCATGCCGAAAACCTGTTGTATTCCAAACCTGTCCATCAACCCGTCATCGATCATGGCTTTTGCGCCCGCACCGCCCTCTTCGGCAGGCTGGAAGATCAAAATAATTGTACCATCAAAATTACGGGTTTCTGCGAGATATTTGGCAGCGCCCAGCAGCATCGATGTATGGCCGTCATGACCGCAAGCGTGCATTTTGCCTTCGGTTTTCGAGGCGTAGGGCTTGTCGGTAGCTTCATGAATCGGAAGTGCATCCATGTCGGCTCGCAGACCAATAACCTTACCGCTGTCTGTTGAGCGTCCTTTGATAACGCCTACAACGCCGGTTTTTCCCAGACCCGTTACAACCTCATCAACACCAAATTCAGTCAGTTTTCCGGCAATTTTTTCTGCTGTCCGATGGACATCATATAACAACTCGGGGTGTTCATGAAAATCGCGCCGCCAGGCTGTAATCTCTTGATGAAAATCAGCAAAACGATTGGTAACAGGCATGGGTATTCCTCACGGATATTAATCTGGATTTGTGCCAAACAGGCAATATGCGGGGTGCGGACGCAGGTGATTATTTTCGGTTTCAACGTCGAGCGCGATGGAACTTAACCTGTTTGGTGGATTGACGCAAAGAACTTTGCAACAGAGCCCGAAAATCAGGTATGAACAAAAGGTATAGAATTAATTCAATTTCAGTGGAGTGCATACTTCATTGCGGGACAGTGTTTGCTCATGAAATCAATATCTGCTGTGTTTCAAACTGGTCTGCAAAAAATTATGTTGCAGGTAATTCTCACAATCACAATTGGTCTGACTTCTGCCGCAGCGAATGTGGGTGACCATGATGGTCCTTTTATTGTGTTCAATCCCAAAACCGGGCGAGTGCTGGATGCGCAACGGGTTCGGGATCAATGGCACCCTGCTTCTCTCACCAAACTCATGACCGCCTATGTTGCTTTCGGGGCCTTGTCAGAAAAGCACATTTCAATGAACAGTGCAGTTACGATATCTGCAAATGCCCTTAAAGTTCCTCCCAGTAAAATGGGTTTTAGAACAGGAACGAAACTGACTGTCGGAAACGCTTTGAAGATGGTTGTGGTGAAATCCGCGAATGATATTGCGGTTGCGCTGGGTGAGCGTATTGCCGGTTCGGAAAGTTCGTTTGTGCGCATGATGAACCGCGAAGCGCTCCGGTTGGGAATGGTGGACACCAATTTTGTCAATCCCCATGGTTTGCATCACAAGGATCAGGTGACGTCAGCCAGGGATATGGCTTTGCTGACGCACGCGATTATTCGGGAATATCCGCAGCATGCGGAATTGTTTCGTACGCCTGCCATTCGTCACGGCAAGCGGGTTTTAAAATCCTACAACAAATTATTACGCCATTTTCGCGGCACTGATGGAATGAAAACCGGATTTGTCTGTGCCTCCGGTTTTAACCAGGTTGCCAGTGCAACGCGAAACAATAAAAGGCTTGTTTCCATTGTTCTTGGCGCGGTTACTGCGACGGATAGATCTGAAGCAGCCGCCCGATTACTCACCGAGGGATTTTCCGGGAAACTTTCGGGGAATTCTACGCTTGGTCAATGGAAAATTGATACATCAGACAGTGCAGCTGCAGTAAACATGCGCCCTGCAGTTTGTCGTAAAAACAACCGGCCACGAGCCAAACGCGCTTCGGTCGGAGATGGCAATGATGGCTCTGGAAATGGTGTGTCATCCTACCTGATTGCTCGTTTTAAAACCATGGATGCTGTCAGAGTACATACCGGGCTTGGAGCCGCTGCTGGTATCATCAGTCCTGTCGTAACTGCCGTACCAAGACCCAAACCGGAGGAAATGATTATAGCCTCCAATCAAGCCGTGGAGCTAATAGATCTGTCACCGGATTTGACACCACGGGATTTTGGACCAAGACCAAAACCCTGAATTTGTTTATCTGCCACTTCCGGATGGCGCATCTATTTTCCGTTTTTGATCTCAAATATCAGGGTGCCATCGTCTGCCTGTGTTTGACTAATCAATTGGTGGGCGCTTTCACTGCAGAAATGTGGAATGTCGATGCCCGCCATGGGATCATTTGAATAAACGCGCAGAATTTCTCCCCTCGCTATTCTCGTGAGTGCCTTGCGTGTTTTCAGGACTGGTAGCGGACATTTAAGCCCTCTCAAGTCAACATCCACAGGGTCTTTCATAAATTGTCCTTTACTCTCATTCATGACACACTAACGACAGACGGTGAATCGTGAATGTCCAATATGCATTTATTGGAGTTCATTGCAGCCTGTGCAAGGCTATGTTCCCGTTTTGCATTGTATTTGCAGCAAGTGGGAGGGCTGTATGGGTCTGCTGAACCGAATAAAAACAGAATATACGTATCTCAGAGGGTCCCTCGGGCTGCTAGGTCGTCTCAAGCCGGTCGCAAATGATACCAGTCATGTATTCCCGGTCCTGATGGAGCAGATTGCAGGTCGATTTGGTGACAAAACTGCTTTGTTTTCGGATAAGGAAAGTTTTACTTTTCGTCAGTTCAATGAACGAGCCAATCAATATGCGCGGTGGGCGAAATCAATCGGGATTAATAAAGGTGATGCTGTTGCATTGCTGATGCATAACCGACCCGAATTTGTAGCATGCTGGCTTGGCATTATTCGATCGGGTGGTGTTGTCGCGCTCCTGAATACCAATCTGACAGGGGCTTCGCTGGCACATTGCATCAATATTGCAAAGCCTGGCCATATCATTACAACAGGTGCGTTGGTTGCCGCCAGACATTCGGCTGATGAATTTTTGGACCCAGGTGTAAAAACATGGGTTTATGATGCCGATGACCATCAGGTATTTGACTATGATAATCTCAACAAGGCACTGGATTCTCATTCGGGCGCACCTCTCTCGCAGGGTGAGAAAGTTGAGCTAACCACAGCTGACAGGGCTTTGTTCATTTACACAAGCGGAACAACCGGTCTCCCCAAGGCAGCCAATATCAATCATTATCGAGTGCAGGCGATTGCCAATGGTTTTTCAGGTGCATTGCATATGAGTGAGCGCGACCGCACTTATGTAACATTGCCACTATATCATTCTGCTGGCGGTATTATTGGAGTGGGAGCGGCGCTCACTGTGGGTGGATCCGTATTCATACGTGAAAAATTCTCGGCGGGTAGTTTCTGGGACGATGTTGTCGACAATGAATGTACGACTTTTCAGTATATTGGAGAGTTATGCCGGTATCTGGTGAACAGCGCCCCTCATCCAAAAGAACGGCAGCACAAGCTGCGGACCATTTGTGGAAACGGGCTGAGACCCGATATATGGGATAGATTCAGGGATCGTTTTGCCATTCCCGCAATCCTCGAGTTTTATGCCGCGACCGAAGGCAATGCGGTCATGATGAATTTTGATTCCAAATCGGGATCAATTGGCCGAATTCCCTCCTGGTTAAAGAGCAAATTTAATATCGAAGTCGTGCGTTATAATTATGACGAGCAACAGCTAATTCGAGATGGAAGCGGGTATTGCGAACTATGCAATATCGGCGAAGTCGGTGAATTGATTTCAAAGATTGTTGATGATCCAAAACGACCATCGCAGCGGTTTGAAGGTTATGCTGATAAAGCGGCAACCGAGCAAAAAATACTCCATGACGTTTTCGAAAAAGGTGACAGGTGGTTTAGAACCGGTGATCTTGTTCGGCATGACAAGCTTGGCTATTTCTATTTTGTCGACAGAATAGGTGATACTTTCCGTTGGAAGGGCGAGAATGTCGCGACCAGCGAAGTGTCAGAAACACTCACCAGTGTAGCCGGTGTGCGGGAAGTAAATGTTTACGGCGTAACGGTCCCCGGTCAGGACGGGCGGGCCGGAATGGCAGCACTCACTGTTGATGATACGTTCGAGTTGGAAGTTTTTGGAAAACACGTCACAAAAACCCTCCCTGCCTATGCGCGACCGTTATTTTTGCGCATTTCACAGGACATGGATCTCACGGGTACGTTTAAACTGAAAAAGATAAATCTGGTTAAAGAGGGCTTTGATCCCGCAAACATCGATGATCCGGTCTATTGGTCTCGCGATACCGGGAACTCCTATATTTCGATGGACCAAACAAATTACGATGAAATCATGACCGGCAATGCTTCATTTTCCAGAGGGACAGGCGCATGAATGCAGGTCAAGTTATCGAATTCTGGCTCCATGCAGGTCCTTCAAAATGGTTCGTGCGGGATGACAGTTTTGACATCGAAATTCGCGAACAATTCGGAGATTTATTTGAAGAAGCTTCTAACGGTGGTTTGAAATCCTGGGAAGAAACCCCTGAAGGAAGGCGAGCGCTAATTTTGGTGCTCGATCAGTTTTCCCGCAATTTGATGCGAGAGAGTGCCCGGGCATTTGCGCAAGATGATCGCGCGTTAAAAACTGCGGGCGCCGCGCTTGGTGCCGGTGATGCTGATTTGTTGGACAATCACGGGAAGCAGTTCCTCTATATGCCATACATGCATTCTGAAGACCTTGCGGCACAGGAGAAATGTGTCGAATTATTCAGTGCTTTGGGCATCGAAAGTGTCACCAAATACGCCATCATACATAGGGACATAATCGCAGAATTCGGCCGTTTTCCCCACAGAAACCCGGTACTCGGGCGGACCATGACAAAGGCCGAACAGACCTATCTTGATGAGGGTGGTTTTTCGGCATAATCGGCCCCGAAAACAGCCTCATGAGCCGCTAAAAAGGCCGTCTCACGTCTCACGTGAGACGGCCTTGCGTTTTGTGGCCTCACGAATGCAAATCTTCCATCAATTCCAACGTCTTGATAACAATGATTTTCCGGCATAAAAAACGGGCAATTACAGCCCGCTTTTTTTAGTGTATTTGTAATGCCCGATCAGGCGGCTGATACACTGTCGAGGAATTCATCAACTGCACCACGCAGAAGCTGCGTTTGCTCGGCCATGCTGGTTGAAGCACTCAGAACTTCCGTTGCAGAGTTACTGGTTTCTCCAACTGCAGAGGTTACGCCTGTCATATCATCAGCCACGCGCTGTGTGCCAGTTGCAGCCTGTTGAACATTGGAACTAATTTCCTGGGTTGCCGCTCCTTGTTGCTCGACAGCACCTGCAATATTTCCGGTGAACGAACTTACGTCTTCAAGAGTTTTTGCAATGCCCTGAATGGCAACCACAGCATCCTGTGTGGCTGACTGAATGCTGGAAACCTGCACTGAAATGTCTTCGGTAGCTTTTGCTGTTTGATTGGCAAGATCTTTGACCTCTGCCGCAACAACCGCAAATCCCCGACCGCTTTCGCCTGCACGTGCTGCTTCGATCGTGGCATTCAGCGCTAATAGATTTGTTTGTTCTGCGATGTCCTGAATAAGGGATACCACATCACCAATTTTCTGAGCACCTTCTGCAAGACCGGCGACAGTCTGGTTTGTTGCCCTGGCGTCGACATTGGCTTGTTCAACAATTTTGTTGGTTTGTCCAACCTGACGACTGATTTCTTCAATCGAGGCAGTGAGTTCTTCGGCTGCCGCAGCAACTGTCTGGACGTTTGAAGAGGCTTCTTCTGACGCAGTAGCTGCTGAAGTCGCACGATCTGAAGTTTGACTGGCAACACCTGTCAATTTTTCGGCGGTTTGTTTCATCTGACGGCTTTCACCATCTACCGAATCAAGTCTTTTTTGAACTTCGTCGCGGAACTTGGTTATCAATCCGGTTACCCGGTTTTGACGTTCAGTCCGTTCGGTATCCGCGATTTTTGATTCTTCAGCGAGCCGGTTTTGTTCCTCAACATTGTTGCGGAAGGATCCAATTGCATCGGCAATCTTCCCAATCTCATCGCCACGTTTCAGAGAAGAAAAGTCAACGCTTGTATCGCCCTGGGAAAGTCGTTGAGCGTGGGAGACAAGCAGAGCAATTGGGTTAACGATTGATCGGGAGATTACAATGGCAATAAGAATAGCTGCCATTATCAGGCCGCCTGCTGCCAGCAATATGTTGTTTTGTAGATCAACCAGTGGAGCATTGATTTCATCCATGCCCTGAGCGGCGACAATTGCCCAGTTAACACCATTGAACTCAAAATCGGTTGCGATTATTTCCATGTCCATATTGCGATATGCATCGGAGAATGAAATGCCAGGGCTTCCTGCAAGCGCTTCTCTTACCGCAGGAACGTCAAGCTTTGTTTTAAGAATGTCGTTGACGTCCGGTGAAAAGCGCGAGTCATTACGGAATAGAAAGTCCTGACCAACGATCACTGTTTCACCGGTTCTACCCCAACCGACCGACGATGACATAATTGCATTAATTGCATCAATCGGCATTTGGAAAACCAGCGCGCCGATCCGGGTTCCATCTTCCAGAACCGGTATCGACATGAAACTTGCCGGCGCTTCATAACTTGGTGCATATGGGCTGAAATCGTAGAAGCTGATTTTGCTCGAGTTTGAGGTGCTGGCTGCGTCACGGGCAGCTTTACCCAGATCTGAAGAGGCCCATTCCCCCGTAACAAGGTTTGTGGCGAAATCTGCTTCTTTAAAGACCGTGTAAACAATATTACCTTGAAGATCGATCAGGAATATATCGTAATAATCACGTTCTTTTAACAGCTTGCGGAAATAGGGATGATAGCGTTCGTGAACATTATCATATGGTGAATCCCCGGCGGTAACCACATTGATACGATCTGCGGCCGGGAGATCGGGCGGCAAATACGCTTTTTTCAGAACCCGCACCGGATCATCGCCAACTTGCGTGAATGCTGTACCAAATTCATTGATCGCCGCGTGTGTCATCGGACTGGCTGCAGTAATTCGAAGATCCTGCTCAATGGATTTCAAATAGTCGTTCAAAACATTTTTCCGCGCGTCAATCAGGCCTTCTATGCGTGCCTGATTAAGAGCATCCACCTGGGATGATGCCGAAATGAAACTGATTATTCCCAGTGTTAACGCTGTCGCTAATGCAACAAGTGAGAAAAACATGGGTAATTTTATGGAAAGTTTAAGGTCCGAAAGAGCATTTGACATGCTGTTCTCCCTGTCTGTGCCTGTGTATGACGCAGTGGGGTTACCAGTGACCACTACGCAATTTGCCTGACAACAGAAGAGCAAAGTCAAGTTAACGGAGTGTTATGCTTAATAAAATAATAATAGAAATTCAGGACCAAAGCCGAATTTAGTCGAATAATCGGTGATTTAAGTAACCCGTTAAGTAACATTTCTTGCGGAATTCTACAATTCACTCACAAACATTTATACAAGAACAAGTATTACAAAATAATACCCTCATTAAGGGATGTTTTGGATAGTTTGCTGGAAATTGAAAATGAATAATAATCCGTATGGCAGACAATCGCCATTTTTGCATGAGAAGTTTTACCTTGCTGCACACGAATACCTTGCTAATTCTTCCAGCGTCATAAATTTTGGACTTGATAAGTCAACTATACCAATTAGTACAAAGATATATTCGCCACTTTGCTGCAGAATAGCTGTTTTTTGGACCCATATATTTGCTCCTCTTGGTGTCCCGCTTCTGGTAGGAAGCAAAGCAAATGACGAGTTTGACGTCGCGCTCTCAAAGATAATGCGCACGCTGGGTCCGGCAGGCTTACTGATTTGGCCCTATTTGCCATTAGATGGTCCCGTCTATCAACAACTGGCAGACTACTCGAGATGTAACGGTTTACATCACGCTGTTATTCACGAGCATAAACGTGCTGTATTCAGACGCAGCGAAACCAAATTTGGTTATTCTTCAAAACGATTGAAAAAACTTAGAAGTACAATCCGTAAACTTGAGAAACTGGGCCAACTGGAACATTTGTCCTATATGGATGGGATTCCCTCCGATCAATTGCAATATTTGTGCGATGGTTTTTTGGATCTTGAGCGTAACGGCTGGAAAGGTCGGAAAAAAACGGCTCTTGCAAGCTCGAAGAAAACGCGCAAATTTTTTGAAAACTCTATCACCGGGATGAATGAAACAGGCGATGTCCGTTTTGATTGCCTTACACTTGATGGAAAGTTAATTGGTTGTTTGATCTCTCTCCTTGCCGGTGATGAAGGCTGTATCTGGAAAATAGCTTTTGATGAAAATCTACACATCTATTCACCCGGGGTGGTATTACTC
>JAESRR010000128.1 GCA_016764535.1 Cohaesibacteraceae bacterium
GATCTGGTCACAGACTATCTACCAATTGTGATGCGTGATATCGCCCGCGATTTCCCGGGCGTCGATGTTGAGCTGGTTTGTGAAGGCTCCTCAATCCTGATCGAGATGGTCAAAAAAGGCGATGTTGATCTGGCCATTGTCGAAGAGCTGGCCGATGAAGCCACCGGCGAATGTCTAAACACCGATCGTCTGGTCTGGATCGGCGATGACCGGGGTCGCGCCCTCAAACAAACACCGCTGCCGCTCTCCATCGTCGCAAAAACCTGCATATTTCATCCAGCTGTGCACACAGCGTTAAAACGGGCAGACATCAACTGGCGCACAGTATTTGAGCACGGTAATATTGAGGCGACATTCGCCACGGTGCGTGCCGGTCTGGCTATATCGGCATCCTTGCGCACAATGGTGCCGCAAGGGGTCAGGATTCTTGGTGACAAAGACGGTTTGCCGCCATTGCCCGACTATTCGATTTGCCTGCATCACGACAAAAGTCAGCGCAACCCGGTGGTCGATGAGTTGATTGGTAACATCCGTAGAGAATTTGCAAATCCCGTCGCACGGGTACCTGCGTAAAGGCAATTCAGTATGTCCATGTATTCCAGCCAGAGCCCCCGCGACCAAAAAACCATCCGGCGGATCATCAAGGTCAATCATGCGGGGGAATATGGAGCAATCCGTATATACCGGGCACAATTATATGTGGCACGAAAGTGCTACCCGGACATTGTGCCGTTTCTGGAAGAGACCCTTGGCCATGAAATTGAACATTGCAAATTGTTCTCAAACGCCATGGCGTCTCGAAAAGCCCGTCCCTGCCGGATCATGTCCCTATGGGGCAATGGCGGATATCTTCTCGGCTTTGTAACGGCATTGATGGGCGAGCAGGGCATCTGGATTTGCACGTCAGCAGTTGAAGCCGCGGTGCATTGCCACCTCGACGACCAAATGGCGTTTCTTGAAGGCAGAGACACCGAGCTTTCCAAAGTAATCAGGTCCATCCAGGTAGAGGAATTGCATCATCTTGATCACGCTAATGCCAATATATCAAACCATGGATTCTGGTCCAGAACCCTCAACCGTGTCATTGGTCTGGCAACCGATATTTTGATCTGGTTATCAACCTGGGGTGATTCAACCGCCATGAAATCAGAGCTGAATAAATCAAACAATACAGTTGGTTAGCGTACCGGCAACCATGCCCAGTTCATATTCCCGGATTTTTTAGCCTGTCGCGCCTTGTTCAGCACAGCTGCGATCCGGCGTTTGTAATACCGTGTACGCGGGTGCCTGTCGCCCAGTATTTGCTTTGAGCTCACCAGCACCTGACGCAGCAGAGCCCCTGCTTCAATTTCCCTGCCTGCAACAGCCAGCAATTGACCAAGGTTAAACTTGCTGACCAATAAGTTCGGGTCCTTGCTGTGCATTTCCCGTTGATCTATTGCAAGCGCGGTTCGATACATTGCCCCGGCTCCGGGATGATCACCGCGCTTTTGTAAAAACTGTGCAAATTTGGTCGCAGAACGCGCCAGTCCGGGATGATGAACACCATACATCGATATCGTAATACTCTGTACTCTGCGGTAAGCCAGCTCGGCCGCATTCCACCGGCGTTGCGCTCCCAGCGCTTCGGCAAGGCTGGCATACCCCCGAATACTGCCAGGATGTTTCCCGCCATATTGCTGATTGTAAAAATTCAGCGCCATTATCGCAAACGGCTGTGCCTGAGCGGGCATATTCAGTTTCAGAAGATTGGCAGCACGGTTATTGAAACTCTCGGCAGTGAGTGAGTGATGATCACCAAAATTCTCCTGCGCCAGTATCTGCGCTTTGCGAAACAGTAGCTCAGCCTGCTGATAGCGCCTGGCATGCATCAGTTTCAAAGCTTTCCCGGACAGTGCCAAAACCCGATCTTCAATGCCCGATTTATCCTGCAAATAATTATCATGCACCTGCGCCACAACCGGTGAACTCAAACCGGGAATTGTACCGAAAAACCATATTACCTGCAGCAAATTCCAGGCAGAATGCCGCATGATCCAGCCCTCCCCGGCCTCCCGCACGTTCAGAAGAACATGCGTTTCATCAGTCAGGGAATAATATATCCAACATTCGTTACATAATTGTTATGTCAACCAAAACACCCGAAACTGGCCATATTGAGAATTACAACCAGGATCAGCAACCAGCCTGCAATGCGTAGAGGACTAAATTGGTGTATTAAAACAACCATTCAAATTCAGTGATTTTATACCGAAGCTTAAATTTACCATTACTATAAATTCACTTGCAGAATTACCGATTTTTATATGTATTCAGGCATCCTGCTCGAGGTTATTTTCAAGGTAGCGGGACCAGTAATGGGCGACACTCAAAAAAGGCAATGGACGAGATCTATTCAATTCCGCTTTCTGTTTATACTTTTGCTTGGAGCCGGAATTATTGGTGTATTGGGCATCTACGGCACGTATTATGTCTCTCAACAGAACATGCAGGAACAGGTACACAAGCGCGGGCTCAGTCTTGCGAGCTCGATCAACCATGCAGCAATGATCGCCCACTCAGACGCAGATCTACAGCATGTTATATCCGAGATTTCGAGGGAAAATCCGGATGTTAAAACTGTCGCCATCATGCTCAATCTGGATCAGAGAGTTTATTCTGCCATCAAAAGCAATGGAGATCCCTTTACCAAATACGCCGACCAGGAAGACTGGTTAAAGATGGTAAAGACCACCAACACCGGGATTTTTAAGTCATTTGGCGAATTTGGCGAAGATATTTTAATCGTCACGCCATTGTGGCACACAATGGCGCAGATGATGCAAAAGGCCACAAATCCTGGATCAAACCCCGGTCTCGTGGAAAACCACGACAGCCATTCCAATGCAGTAATGTCCGAAGAAAGTACGCTCCCGGCAAAAATAGATATTGGTGCCAGGAACAAGCCTGCCACGACAACCAGCCGGCCCGTCATCAATGGAATGGACCACAGCAAACACAAAATGAAAGGCATGAACACGGAGAAATCCACTCCTAACAAAATGGACCACAGCGGCCACAACATGCCAGCCGCAACGCCGGTTGAACCGGCTAAAAGTCAAATCGATCACAGCAAACACGACATGCCGACAACATCCATCCCGCAAATGGCTGAAAGCACGATGGACAATGATATGGCAGGCATGGTGCACCAGCAAAGCGATACTGACTGGCAAAACTCTGTCCTTGCGGCAGATCAATATCGCGGCGTCATCCTGATCCGGATCGATCATGCGGGGGTAACCAATGCGATTTCCAACATCATGTGGGCCATGACCCCTATCGGCGGATTTGGTATCCTATCGCTTCTGGCGCTAACATTCTTCCTGCTCCATAAATATGTCATGACCCCTCTCAACAGCATTCAAAAAGTTATGAAGGCCCAGCAAAACGGTGATTTGACCGCGCGCGCCGAAAGTTTAACCAGCCTCGAGTTTTCACAACTCGCGGACACTTTCAACGAAATGATGAATGTTGCAGAAGTCCGTGAAATCATGATCAAAAAATCAGAAATCGAAATCAAGGATCACCGGGATCATCTGCAAGACATGGTCAATGATGCGACCAGGGAATTACAGAACCGCGCATCTGAACTTAACCAGTCTCTTGTGCGTGAGCAGGAACTGGGCAAAATTCAGCGTGAATTTGTCTCAATGGCGAGCCATGAATTTCGTACGCCTTTATCTATCATTGATCAGGGAGCCCAGCGGGTTATCAGCAAGGCTGGTCGGGACAAACTCACCAATGAAGATGTTACAAAACGGATGAACCGAATTCGTGGTGCCGTCAAACGTATGACGCAGTTGATGAATTCAACGCTTGATTCCGCCAAACTGGAAGAGGGCAAACTTGATGTTAAAATTGGCGATTGCAATATTGGAGCGCTGGTTAAGGAAGTTTGTGTTCGTCAGCAAGACGTCGCAAAAAACCACATCATCCTTTGTAGTCTTGAAGAGATGCCTTCCACCATTCGGGCAGATACCGGTTCTGTTGATCAAATCCTGACCAATTTGCTGTCAAATGCAGTGAAATATGCGCCCAAATCTCCGGAAATTGTCGTGAGTGCATGCCAGTTTGGGGATTTTGTCGAGATCACCGTAACCGACGAGGGGCTGGGCATTCCCAAATCCGAAGTCGCCAAAATCGGTGAGCGGTTTTTCCGGGCTTCGACTTCAAGCGGCATCGCGGGAACCGGAATTGGTCTCAATCTATGCATGACCCTTGTAGAAATGCATGACGGAACCATGACAGTTGAAAGCGTGATTGGCGAAGGCAGTACATTCACGGTGCGCCTTCCACTGGACGGCCCCAAAGAGGAAGCCGATGAGGATTCCAAAGCTGCCTGATGCATCGGCAGCAGCGGTACCAACATCGATTATTGCCAGCCATTCTCACGAAAATTCAGACAAATACACCAGCAAACGCCGTGTTTCCGGGTGCTCTTCACCATGCATGGCCGTTGCATGGGCAAGCGCCTGTTCCATCAGAGGACTGGCTTGGGAAACCCTGCCCTGTTTAACAAGGTTCCTTGCCAGCGCGTCACAGGCACCGGCAATTCCGGCCTGACCCTGATCTCCGATCTGTTCAAACACCAGCAGGGATCGCCGTAGCAACGCCTCTGCAGCCGGGATTTCATTGCGCATTTCCAGACACCGGGCAACCCGGCCAAGGCCCAATGCGGTCGTGATATGAAACGAGCCCGATATTTTTTGATGAATTTCAAGCGCAAGACAATAATGTTGTTCGGCACCTTCATGATCACCGACGCTGGATAGCAAGCCAGCCAGATCATCATGACACCGGGCAGTTTGCGGATGGTTTGATCCAAAGAGCTGCATGGATCCATCCAGCGCCTTGCGATATAGATTACCGGCAGCAACATCCTGCCCGGCGGCTTTATAAGTGAAGGCCGCCGATCCAAAACAGACAATCAGTTCCGGTGTATCGCCATCATAAATCCGTTGATGCATTTCAAGGGTTTTATCAAACATGTTTGTTGCATCTTCAACTTGCCCTGCTGCAGCCAGACACATTGCCATTTGTTCAAATATCCGAGCCAGATCATAGGTATCGCCTGACTTGGCAACACCGATAATTTGTGTTGCTTTTTGGTGTACCGGCCCGGCTTCACGATGCCTGCCACGTTTATCCAGATTACATGCAATCGCTGAATAGCTGCGGGCAACAGCAAGTGGATCAGATCCCGAATTTTCCAATTGTGCATTAAGTGCAGCATGATACAGATCCACCGCTTCGTCCTGTTGCTCTTTTTGGTCAAGGATACCGGCGAGAGAAAACTGAAAACCTGCCAAACGGTTTGTATCGGCATGCAAATTATTGCCTGTAAGGGCAATGCCGGACCGGGCGTATTTTTCAGCCAATTCGAGATCACCGGCAAGACCTGCAAATTTAACAGCACAATGCAGATATTCAACATCGTCCGGGACATATTGCACCGCCCTGCCGAAATAATGGCTGGCATCCTGATTGTTCATTTCAAGCACTGCAACCAGTCCCAGCCCATAACAGATCTGCCCCCGGATCGCATCGGTCATCTGCGCACAGGATAGTTTCAGGACTGCAAGAAGACATGTCCTTGCAGTTTCCACATCAGCATTGATCAGCGCATTCACTGCCTTCAGACAGGCCGATTTGTCCCCGGCTTGTTCCCCCGCGTGATCCTTGCTTCCAATCAGATCACTCAAAAGCGATTGCTCAAGAATATCGGCAAGTTTTTGCAAAAGTTTCGTTGATTTCGCATGCCAACGGGATGGCAGATGCTGCATTTCATGAATATGGGATACCTGCCCGGTATTAAGAGAGATCTGATGGCAAAGTGCACTGATCAAAACCCGGGATTCGGAGTTATCTGGCGATTCATGCTGTGATGCCGTGTCAGCTTCAATGGCAAGATCAAGCTGCTGGAGCAAGGCTGTCGTGCCGGTTCCCAGTGCCACGAGCCTGCGTGAAAGCCAGGCACCATATTCGTTCAAACCAAACCCGGTCTGGATTGCCCCACCGGGTTTGGCCTGTGCATGCCAAATCGGTGCCCATCCTGGAACTTTCATCCTGATAATCAGTTTTCTCAGCCAGTCAGACAATGCCCGTTTGCCTCCCGCATGATGTGAAACGATATTTTTTGCCGACATTATAAAGCCGCAATGTTTCAGCAAACCAGAAGTACAAACTGGAATTGCGGATCATTTTCCGAAATTTCATACATTTTACAAAAAAAAGGCGGTCAAACCGAAGTTCACCGCCCTGAGTCTACCGGTAATTGCCCTAACGGCAGCTCCGGTGTGGATATTTCCCGATCCGCACCATCCTCTTACAAAAACGCCTCGCATAAAGGCTTTTGTAAGTTTACGGCTTCCAACACGCAATCTTTACGCATCAAGGCAACAACCATGCCCACCAAACTGGCGTTGCCGCGGATCAGGCTAGCCTGCCCCTCCTCCAATGTGGAAAAGGCGCCGCTGTGTTCGAAAGAACCAGATAGTTGACATAACAACTTATCCGATCATCTGTCAGTCCAGATTATATATTATTGTCCTGGTCAAAAACCCGCACATATGCTCGCCAAACTCCCGGAATTTCCCCAAAGGTGCTACAAACGTTACTCGCTATATAACTGTTGCTTTTCCTCAAAATACAACCAGAATAACATCGTGTATCACGGGCAGTGTGTCTTCATCCTAGCGCTTCTAAAATGGCATTTTGTTGTTAATTTTGGGAATAATAATTCCAAATATGGGATTTTGGCACAAAATTATCAAAACGCTTATCAAAACAACCAAATACGAAACACAAACCAGCCAATTCGAACAATGCAAAAGTAGCAAAAAAGTGAAAACCCTGTGTCAGATCTCAATGCACTGCTGATATATGCAAAAGTTGTCGATGCAGGCAGCTTTTCCAAAGCATCAAAAATTATGGGCATGCCCATATCGACTGTGAGTCGAAAAATTGCGGAGCTTGAAAACCAGCTGGGTGTACGACTGCTGGTGCGATCGACCAGACGAATGCGCCTCACCGATATCGGGCAGGAAGTCCTTGAGCAGGCCCGTCGAAGTTCTGAAGTCAGCGATACAATTGAAGACCTTGTCAAAAGTCGGGACTCCAGGATTCAGGGAAATCTGCGATTAACAGCATCTCCCGGCGTATCCGAATGCATCATTCCCCCACTTTTGCGGGAGTTTCAACCTTTGTATCCTGATATCAGGGTCAATATATTGATTGCTGACCGGCGTGTGGACCTGATCGCGGAAGGAGCAGATCTTGCTTTTCGCCTTGGCCCACTGGCAGATTCAACACTTGTAGCCAAACAAATCCTGCACTACCGGCATTTACTGGTCGCCAGTCCGCAATATATCGAGAAATTCGGCGCACCCAAAACCCCCGAAGATCTGCTTAATCACCGTTATGCCGCTTTTGCTTTTGGTTCCCGGGAAAGTTCGCGGATATTCACAAAGGGCAATAGCGAGAAAACCATTACAGTTGATCCGCACCTGGCAATGAACGGTTATCCAGGTCTTGGTAAAGCGATCGCAGCAGGTTTGGGAGTGGGTGATATAACCCCGTTTGCCGCCGCCTATCATCTCGAGAAGAATGAAATTGTTGAAGTGATGACTGACTGGAAATTGCCACCCGTTGATATGTATCTGGTACATATTGGCAACCGCCACGTTCCAAAACATGTGCAGATCTTTATGGATTTTGCGACAAAACGAATCCCCGAAATCTATCCCGACTTGCCCTGCTAGCCGATCATTTAGACCGCCCTTTGCCAAATCCATC
The DNA here is from genome assembly GCA_016764535.1 of Cohaesibacteraceae bacterium. GTDB lineage: Bacteria > Pseudomonadota > Alphaproteobacteria > Rhizobiales > Cohaesibacteraceae > JAESRR01. The sequence goes on from JAESRR010000128.1 coordinate 7,837, forward strand.
ACCCATGGTTTTCGCAGGTTTACTGAAAACCTCGACCCGATTCACTCCAGAGCGAAATTACACTTCGGCTTCCCGGTGCAAATCCTGTCGCGTTGATTTGAGCGCTGGATAAACGAGTGCGAGCATCATTTCGGGATGAACACCCTCAAATTCCGCACGCTTCAAATCATGTGACACGTTTTAAATCAAGTGGTTTGTTGCAGGCGATCAGCTACCGCCAAACGTTCAGAATGCTCGCCAGCAGACATTACCCATCGGCTATACGGTATGAATAATCCCTGATCCGCACCATCCTCTTACAAAAACGCCTCGCATAAGGCTTTTGTAAGTTTACGGCTTCCAATACGCAATCTTTACGCATTAAGACAACAACCATGCCCACCAACCTGGCGTCGCCGCGGATCAGGATAGCCTGCTCCTCCTCCATCGGGGAGAAGGCGCCGCTGTGTTCGAAAGGGACCTAATGCCAAGACGACACTCCGTTCGGTCACCTGTCAATCCTGATTGCCAATTATTGTCCTGGTTAAAAATCCCACACATATGTCGACCAGGACGCAAATGTGAATCGAATTCGGTGCCTGCCCGACTCCTGACCTTTCCCCAAAGGTGCTGCAAACGTTGCCCCGATAAATAACTGTTGCTTTTCCCCAAAAGACAGTCACCATCGTGTTGCGTAGTACGGGCAGTACACTTTAACCCTAACGCTTCTGGAACCTGAAACTGTTGTTAATATTGGGAATTAAAATCCCAAAAATGGGATAATAGACAAATACAGGCATAACGCGTAATTATTTCTATTTATTCGATAAATCATTTATATTAAAGAATATGAAACTGAAGTAACCAAAAAGCGAACATTCGGTGTCAGATCTTAACGCATTGCTCATTTACGCCAAGGTTGTCGATGCAGGCAGCTTTTCGCAGGCTTCCAGAATTCTGGGCATGCCGATATCAACAGTGAGCCGAAAAATTGCCGAACTTGAGGATCAGCTCGGTGTACGATTGCTCGAGCGCTCAACCAGACAAATGCGATTGACAGATATCGGCAAGGATGTGCTGGAACAGGCTCGTCAAAGTGAAATGATCAGCGACTCTATTTCCGAACTGGTTAAAAACCAGTCGTCTGAAGTTCAGGGCGCCTTGCGATTGACAGCCAGCCCGGGTGTTAACGATTGCATTATTGGCCCCCTTTTGCTGGAATTCCAGCCTATGTATCCAGATATCAGGGTCAACATACTTATCGCTGATCGATATATTGACTTGATCGCCGAGGGAGCTGATCTCGCTATCCGGCTCGGGCCGCTTGCCGATTCAACACTCATTGCCAAAAAAATCCTGCATTATCGCCATGTGGTTGTCGCCAGTCCGCAATATATTGAAAAGTTTGGAATTCCCGAAACGCCTTTGGATCTGGCCAACCACAGATATGTAGCTTTTTCATTTGGCTCGCCGCAAAGCACACGCAGGTTTACCAAAGATGGAATTGAAGAAGTCGTAAATTTCAAACCACATCTGGCAATGAACGGTTATCCTGGTCTTGCCAAAGCCATTGCAAACGGTGCTGGCCTCGGAGATCTAACCCCTGTTGTCGCGGCAAAATATTTGAAATCCGGAGAAGTTGTTGAAGTTTTGGCTGACTGGAAGTTACCCCCCGTTGATTTGTTTCTGGTACATCTGGGCAACCGGCATCTCCCCAAACAGGTGCGAATATTCATGGATTTCGCAGTAAAGCGCATCCCTGAACTTTATCCCGATTTACCCTGCTAAAGCTGCTGAACAGTAGCTTCACCCTGGCATCCGGGTTAAACAAATCCTGCTTTCGGTGCAAACCTCGCGCACCAACAGGGCACTCATTACAAGCTGAAAAGGACCCGGCAATGGCCAATTCCACCACACAAAAAATGCAAGAATCCGGTCGGGAAATATACGCCCTCACTTCTGATATTCGGTATGTTGCACTCTATCGCGGAGGTGAACTGGTCACTTCACAAAAAGACGGTTTATCAGCCGCGTCCGATGCGGGCAGTGATCAATATGAAGAGCTTCTGGTCAACCCGACCCTGCTCAAACTGGTCCAGCAACGCGGCAACATAGATTGTGGTGGTGCAGGTTTTGTGATTGTCGGTTATGGCAATTTTTTACAACTTGTCATCGCACTTGATGACGGCCATGTCTCGGTCTGTTTTGAGAAATCAGCCAATCCCATCGGATTTGTTGATCCGATCCGCGCAATTTGCCAATAATCTGAAGATTTCCACTCGAATCAGCTCGACATAATCGCTGGTCCGGATCACGTCTCATGCACTATAATGCATTGCCAGGATTTGCATGTAATTCTGGGTTTCGGGATGTTCATCACCAAGAACCCGGCGAGCGATCATCACCGCTTTTTCCATCATCGGGCGCGCATCGTGTTCACGCCCCTGGGCAAACAGATTTGACGATAGATTGCGATAGCTGATGGCGGTATCGGCATGTTCGTCGCCAAAGCTTTCAAAACGAATACCCAGCGCCATCCGATACAGCGGCTCTGCTTCATCATAACGTTGCTGTTCGTCCAGATTAATTGCCAGATCATTAAACCCCGACGCACGACCAGGATCATCGTCACCCAAAACCCGGTCCTCTATTTCCATGGCCCTGCGATAGAGCGGCTCGGCATCAATAAACTTCCCCTGGGCATCAAGGGTTCCAGCCAGATTACGATAGGCAGTGGCGACACTGACATCCTCCTCCCCAAACATTCTGATATGCGCTTCAAGCCCGGAGCGAAAATATATTTCAGCTTCCCCGTGACGTTCCTGCCGTGTCAGATTGAGTGCAAGATTGCCATGCGCGAGCACAGTCTCGGGATGATCCTCACCAAATTCCGCGCGCTTCAAATCAAGGGCATTGTGATGCAGGGGTTCAGCTTCAGCCAACCGGCCCAATTGATCCAGAATGCTCGCCAGCATACTGTAGCCTGAGGCGGTTCGGTGGTGATGCACACCAAGGTCCCGCTCATGGATCGCCAGCATTTTACGGACATGAATTTCCGCTTCGCTATAATTGCCAAGTCGCAACAAACAGCCGCCAAGATTACCAAAACTCTCGGCTGTTTCCGGTGCGGCATCGCCAAAACCTTCCAGACATATATCAAGCGCCTTGCGAAATAGTGGCTCGGCTTCCTCAAACCGGTTTTGCCGCGTCAGATTGAAAGCCAGATTGGAGTAGTCGATACCAAGGCCAACGCTGTTTTCATCCAGACTGCCAAGATCGATTTCCAGTTCGCGGCGATAAAGAACTTCCGCTTCCTCAAATCGTGCGACATTGTCCAGAATATGCGCAAGCGTCCCATAGCCGGTCGCCACACTGGGATGTTGCGCCCCCAGAACCTGCTCGTGGATATGCAAGAGCCTGCGATACACTGGCTCTGTGTATTCCGGTCGATTGGTTTCAATGTAAATTTTTGCCAGCGGATATAGCGGATTGGCCGGAGCTGCGCCTGTTTTGGCAAGCAGTGCATGCGCCAGCAAGACCCACGCGGCACCCAACCGGTCGGCAAGATCGACATCGCGGACAATACAGGCATGGACGAGGGATTGCCCCAGATATTGTGGCTCGAGTGGCATCAATTCCACCGCCCGGGCAAAAAATCGGGTCTTGATCGCTTCACC
>JAESRR010000129.1 GCA_016764535.1 Cohaesibacteraceae bacterium
CAAGATAATGCCAGTCAAATTGCAAATGCAACCACAGGTGATTTTAATAGCCAGCGCTCATTGCTTGAGTCTGTCGTAGACTTGAAGGCGAGTGTTGTACAGATACAAGCTTCTATGCAGGTGGTAAAAGCGCTGGATAATGCATTAGGCACATTACTGGATGTAAAAGCCTAATATTGTTGATATCTACGTAGTCTCAAGCCTTTATTAGACTTTTTATTTTGTTTAATAGTTCTTCAGGTTTGGGTGGCTTAATGACATAATCGCTTGCGCCCTGGCGTTTGGCCCATACTTTATCGGTTTCCTGATCTTTAGTGGTAAGCATGATGACCGGGATATGTTTTGTGTCGGGATTAGTAGTAATTGACCTTGTTGCCTGAAAACCATTCATCTCTGGCATGACCACATCCATAAGTATTAAATCAGGGTTGTCATTCATTGCTTTTTGAATGCCGTCTGCACCATTTTCAGCTTGAATCACTTCATACCCCGCTGCTTGTAATATTTTAGTCGTGCCCGATAGAATCGTGGGAGAATCATCGACGACGAGGATTGTAGCCATAGTATTACCTTGTTATATTGTCTGTAAATGTGTTTTCTTACCGTAGTATAGACGGCTTTATCTGTTTCTGGCTGGTATGCGTTTTACAATTCTTGGATGTGGCTCATCACCCGGGGTTCCGCGTATCGGGAATGACTGGGGTGCATGCGACCCAAATAATCCATTAAATCGACGCTCCAGATGTTCTCTGTTGGTTGAAAAACTGGATGCAGGAAACAAGACTACGGTGCTTGTTGATACCGGGCCGGATTTTCGTGAACAGGCACTCGAGCATAACCTCTCCTGGGCCGATGCTGTATTGTACACGCACTCACATGCGGACCATACGCATGGCATAGACGACTTACGCGGATTTGTCATCAGCCAGCGTAAAAAGGTTGACGTCTATTATGACGAACCAACCGGCAAACGTCTAATGGATGCATTTGGCTATTGTTTCAAAACTCCCGAAGGCAGCAATTATCCACCCATACTAAACGGACACTTGATTAGTCCCGATCAAAAACTACAAATACATGGTTCAGCCGGCTCGATCAAAATCCAGGTCTATGAACAGACACATGGAGACATAAATTCTCTGGGATTTCGTTTTGGGCGATTTGCCTATTCAAGCGACATCAGCAGCCTGCCGGAAAAATCCTTTTGTGCCCTGCAAGACCTTGATGTTCTGGTTCTTGATGCGCTGCGTTACATACCGCATCCAAGTCATTTTTCTGTAGATGAAGCCATCGCATGTTCTTTGAGGCTCAAACCCAGGCTTACAGTCTTAACCCACATGCATATTGACCTGGATTATAAAAAACTAAGCCGCGAACTGCCAGCCAACATAATCCCGGCCTTTGACGGCATGATATTTGAAACTGAAAATGATTTGTCCGAGTGTAAGCTCATTGGATTATAGAGGTTATGAACACTACATGCCCGCTCAGGATTGAATTTTAGTTCCATAATATTACTTATGCGACTTAAATGATGGCAGAGTTGGTTGGGAAGAGGCGCTTGTTGCTATTGTCCCCCAGGGGCAGGCCAAATATATTCCGGGGAAAACAGCCACGTTTTTATTGGATTTTTCAATGGGTTCAAAGAACGAAGAGATTGGGCTGATATTGAAACCATATTGATGAGAATGTGCATCAAGAGAAAATGAAAGACAGGTCTGTTGGTATTGAACCTCAGTGTAATACCTGACGGCAGTTCCGCCATCCTGTATCGGAACTTGCGATTTGCCAGGAACAATACGGTAAAATAGTGCCTCACACAGCATTATTATGCTGACGGTATCACACACAGTATAATATGTAAAGAAAAATATTTCATTATTGCATTTTTTTCAAATGATCATCTAATTCAAAGGATATCGGTAGGCTCAGGCGCGAATTCTGCTTCCCTTGCATCATTGCACTCACATAGTCGGCTATTTCATGGCAAATTCCAAAACTGATTTTGAATCCACCCGTGGATACGTAAATATTTGTATATCCCGGAATTTGTCCAATAGCCGGTTCTCGTTCAAAACATTTTGGTCTTACACCACCCCAGCGTTCAATTTCGGTTGCCCGGGATTCAAGCCAGGGACAAAGATTGATGGCTTTTTTCTTTAGCTCCTCACAAATCTCATCCGTTGTTTGGGGTTCTGTCCAGTTTTTTTCTGATGAGCTGCCCACAGCAACCGTGCCGTCATCATGAGGTACGATATAAATACCGTCGTCATATAGAATGAAAGGCAGTTGTGGTTGTGCGTGATCATTGTATCGAAAACGAAGCCCCTGCCCCTTGATACCAAGACCAATATTAATTTTGAACATGTTTTTTAACAATGAAAATGTTTCATATCCAGCGGTCAATAATAATTGAGCGGCCGCCAGATTGAAGGTTTCACCGTTCTTGCGTGTCAAAATTTTTTCTTGCTTAAATGAAATGAATTCACATTCATCGATGATTTTAACACCAAGCTGGATACACATTTTTGTCAAAGCCGTACAATACCGACGCGGGTCAATTCTGGCAGATAGATTATCGCTCATGGTTCCATAGATACAGCGATCTGCCCGTATCCAGGAACTGTGGTATTTTTTGGGATGATATTGTTGAGCATACCCGGTGTTTTCTGTGTCCCAAATTTTCAGACTGGCCTCCGCGCGCTCAATGGAGTGCTTGACCATGTGATCAAAGGGGACAGGAATTACGCGACCTGTTCTGTGGTAGCCAGTATTATGGCCAGTATTTTCCTCGACTTCGGATATCCAGTCGGGAAGTGAAAAATGGGCGGACAATTGATAGGATTTCTTGTCATTCCATCTGGTCGGCATGTGCGGCATTATAGCGCCCAGGATGCCACCACTGGCACCCCGGCCTGTTTTGCTCTTTTCAATCAGAACAACATTGGCACCGGATTGCGCAAGTTTAATGGCGCTGGAAAGGCCAAAGACCCCTGCTCCAACAATGGCAATATCATATGTATTCATTGATTTGGAAGTTTCGTTGCTCTGATTTTCATTTCATGCGATGACCTGCATATGAACCTAAATTATCTACCAGGCAACTCTTTTTCGTGGCCACCAGAGACTGGCCATTTGTGCAGGATATTTGCTTACATTTCCAAAGGCCGGTTTCCGAATGAAAATACTTAATTCGACACTTGATTTGATGCTATTGAAGCCAATTCTCAGGTTCAAAAAGTAATGCAACATCCCTCTCCCTCCAGAGAAATAGCTGTTCTCATCGAGATTATGCAGCTGTTACGTAACCCTGAAACAGGATGCCCCTGGGATATCAAACAAAGTTTTTCCAGTATTGTTCCCTACACAATAGAGGAAGCCTACGAAGTCGCCGATGCCATCAAACGGGACGATATGGATGATTTGTGTGACGAGTTAGGTGATTTGCTTTTGCAAGTCGTCTTCCATGCGCAAATGGCAAATGAACAAGACAGTTTTGATTTTTCAGATGTCGTGCATGCAATTACCCAAAAATTGATTAGACGACATCCCCATGTATTTGGTGGTCCAAGAGCAGAAGATGGCGATGTCGTAAAAAATCAATGGGATGAAATTAAGGAAGAGGAAAAAATACAACGTCAATTACGCAGAAAGGACAAGGGATTACCTCGTGAAGAACTTTCCTGGTTGTCATCAGTGCCGACAAATATGCCGCCGATGACAGAAGCCATGAAAATGCAACAAAGAGCCTCAAAAGTCGGTTTTGACTGGAACGATCCAAAGGCAGTCCTGAGTAAACTTCGAGAAGAAGTCGATGAAATCGAGACCGAGGTGAATGTTCTGGATCACGCAAATAACCGGGATAATATTGAATCTGAAATCGGAGATGTGCTATTTGCAGCAGTTAATCTGGCCAGACATTTCGACCTCGATCCGGAACAAGCAATGCAAAAAACCAATAACAAATTTCGCAAAAGATTTGGTTTCATTGAAAACGAACTGGAAAAACAGAATAGATCTCTTGCAGATGCCAGCCTCGATGAAATGGAAATTTTATGGCAGAAGGCGAAATCTGAATAATACATACGATCGGATCCAATTGGTCCCGATCGTTGAAAGTGCAATTATGGTCCTGCAAAAATATCCGGAAATTTTTGCCTCAATTGGCCAACCTGTTTTGAAGAGACCCGAATATTGACCGTGATCGTCTGGCCATCTTCACTATCCGAGCGCTCCATTACTTCACACGTTTGATAGAGCCAGGCAAGTCGGGCACCATCATAAGTCTGCAGAGTTATTTCATATGTCTGATGACCGGATGCCAAATGTTTTTCAACATATTCAACCAGCTCATCCAGACCGGTTCCCTTGAGAGCAGAGATCAGGATGGGCGGAGATTCTGAACGAAGAGCAGCTGATTGTTGCAGGCTTTCCAGTTCATCCGCATCCAGTAGATCTACCTTGTTCCAGATCTCGATAATCCGGGTTGAACTGTCGCTATCTTCAATTTTCAGCGATCTAAGGATATCATAAACATCCTCTGCCTGCGCAGTCGTATCCTCATGAGCAATGTCGCGTACGTGGAGTATGAGATTTGCCTCAAGAACTTCTTCCAGTGTTGCGCGAAAAGCCGCAACCAGATCTGTGGGCAAATCCGAGATAAAACCTACAGTGTCGGACAAAATAACTTCTCTGCCTTTTGGCAAACAAATTGTCCGTAATGTTGGATCCAGGGTCGCAAAAAGCAGGTCTTCCACAAAAACCCTGGCGTCTGTCAAATAGTTGAACAGTGTAGATTTTCCAGCATTTGTATAACCGACCAGAGCTACGATCGGGTGAGGCACCTGCTTACGCTGTTTTCGATGAAGTCCTCGCGTACGGCGAACTTTATCAAGATCTTTTTCAAGTCGGCGGATTTTTTCCTGTAATTGCCTTCTGTCAGATTCGATCTGTGTTTCACCCGGACCGCCAAGAAAGCCAACACCGCCCCTTTGTCTTTCAAGATGGGTCCAGCTTCTGACCAGCCTGCCTTTTTGATAATTAAGATGAGCCAGTTCCACTTGCAAGCGCCCTTCACTTGTCTGTGCGCGCTCTCCAAATATCTCCAGTATCAGGCCAGTTCTATCCAGTACCTTGGATTTCCATTCCTCTTCCAGATTCCGTTGCTGAACTGGAGTAAGGGTGTGGTCAACAATAACCAGTTCTATTTTATTCTGCCTGGCAGCAACCGCAATATCTTCAACTTTCCCTTTGCCCAGAAGAGTTGCAGGACGACGGGTATGCACATTCACCAGATGCGTTTCTATGACATCAAGATTAATTGCCTCTGCCAGACCAACGGCTTCTTCACCCCTTGCTTCGGCAGAACGGCGTAACTCCGTCACGCCGGTGTTAGCGCGAGCACGCGAATTGGATTTATGCAGGGATGGAATCACCACTAATGTCCGCGTACGCTGAACCTGACGATCAGTTGTCGCCTTTTCGCGTTTCTCCCGGGCATTTTCGGCAGTATCAAGAGGATCGGTCAATCAGTCGTCCGATTTTTCTGCTTCATCACCTGGTTCAAACAATTGAACCGGTTGATTGGGCATAATTGTGGAAATTGCATGTTTATATACCAGTTGAGAATGCCCATCCCGGCGTAACAACACACAAAAATTATCAAACCAAGTCACGACACCCTGCAGCTTAACACCATTTACCAAAAAGATCGTAAGTGGTGTCTTGGTTTTGCGGACATTGTTAAGAAATGTATCCTGCAGGTTTTGGGCCCGATCAGCCATTTTTGCTTGCCTTTATTTTTTTCTTCCCTGGATAGTCATCCAGCTTATTATGCAGCTTATATGGTAACTCATGGAACCAGAACTTTAATATCATCCCCCGATATTTCGCTGGAGACGATTGAGCAACCCATAAATGATACGCAAAACATCATTTTTACTCGATCAGAATCAAATACATATAGATCATATTTGCCATGGTTGGTGCAATGGAACAAGTTCGGCATGACTATGGAATGCTTTTCTCAATTCAATTGATGTATTTCCTGGATGGCCATTGCCGATGACACGATCATCAATCTGGACAATTGGCATTACAATTGATGTAGCAGATGTCACAAAAGCTTCCCGAGCTTCAAATGCTTCTTCCAGGCTGAATGCCCGCTCCTCAAATCGCTGTCCCATTTGTTTGCACATCCGAAGAACAACACCGCGGGTAATTCCTTTGAGAATTCCGCCAGTGGCCTGTCGGGTAACCAAAACACCGTCTTTTGTCACAATCCAGGCATTTGAAGACGATCCTTCAGTTACCATTCCATCATCAGTCACATACCAGGCTTCATATGCGCCTTCCTGTGTTGCCTTTTCCTTGGCAATACAGTTTGACAACAATCCGACAGTTTTGATGTCCACTCTTTCCCAGCGATTTTCCGGGACTGTGACCGCTTTACCGCCTTTCTGGGCGGCGGCATTTTTTGGTTTCATATGCTTTGCAGTTAATACGACAGAAGGCCTGACCCCAGCCGGCGGGAACGCGTGATTCCTCGGGGAAACCCCTCGCGAAACCTGAATGTATACAATTCCGTCTTTAACCAGGTTTCTGCGAACAACTTCTCTAAGCACCAATCCAAAAGCTTGTCTCGACATCGGATTTACTATTTCAAGTTCCGAGAGTGATCGTCCAAGGCGGTCCATGTGGCCTGTTTCATCGACAATGAGACCATTGCGGATTTCGCAGACTTCATAAACCGCGTCCGCAAACTGATAGCCACGATCTTCCACATGCACAAATGCATCTGCATGCAATTCATATTGACCATTTACGTAAGCAATGCGTGACATATTAATATCCTTGAGTGGTCAATGAGAAATTACAAACATTATTGTCGCCAGAAGGTAAGATTGACGGCGCCAAACAACACAATAACATCGAGTCGGCCAGCCAGCATAGTCAACAACAAAGTCAATTTTTGTACTGGATGCAACTCTGAAAGATGGGGCCAGTCCTGACCTTCCGACCAACCGGTTGCATAAAATGGTCCGGCGTTGGTAAACATTGTAATTGTCGCGGTCAAAGACGGTTCGAAAGACATGCCGAGCAAGCCCAGTAATGCGGAAAAAACGGAGACAGTTAAGACTGCAATCAAAAAATAACTCCAGATCGCCTTCATTAATTGAATATCATAATGCTGCGAGCCAAATTTCGAACCACGGATGGAATGAGGATAGACCAGGCGAGCCACTTCCCTGCCCGCTTGAACCAGCATTGCTCCCAACCGATACATGGACATACCGCCCGACGTTGAAAAAATTGAACCACCAATAAAGAGCAAAGGAAGCACAAGAAGAATAGGAAGTACTGTCGATCCGGCGGATCTTGCTTCATAACCGGTTGTTGTAATTATAGAAATACTTGTTAGAAAGCCTTCTCTCAGTGCGTCAATAGGCTCCAGTACCGCAGAGCCACCCGCCAGCCTGAAAAATGACACGGCATAAATGAACCCTATCAGTAAAGATAATCCCACTACGTAATAGCTTTCGCGATGCTCTAACAAGTGTTGTCCATTTAAATTGTAAAGCATGCGATGCCAAAAAATACTGGTTGCCCCGAACAACATGGCGACCATAAGAATTAATTCAGCACTGGCACTGCCATAAATTTCCAGGGTACCATCACGAGGCATAAATCCTCCGTTGGAAATACCGCTCAAAGCAAGACAAAAAGCATCAAACCCCGGCAATCCGGACACAATCAACATCCATATTATAAGCAGGGTTGCCAGGCTATAGGCCCAGGCAATCTGAGTGGCTATTGCCATGACACTGCGAGGATCCTGAATGCCGCGCTTGTCTCCAAGGCCCAGCTGACGTGTGGGAATTCCACCTACACCCGCAGGCGAAAGGATCAGCAATATTCCCATCAGCGTAAGAAAACCTCCATACCATTGCAAAATAGCGCGCCACAGGACAAGGGGTTGCGGCAGAGGGTCAAGAGAACGAAATATGGTCGCGCCTGTGGTGGTAAATCCTGACATTGCTTCAAACAATCCATCAATAAAGCTTACCTGGGCTCCATGTGAAATCGGAATTGCTGCAATAACGGGAAGTATGGTCCAGCATAAAACACAAAGCACGAAACCCTGAGCGTTACCAGGCCTTGATACGCGTCCACGCAGAGAAAAAAACACACCCCCGGCTATGAAACCGGTTAACCCCGAGAGTAGAATGAACTCCCGGGCCAGAATATCATCTCCAATCGAGATGGCAAAACCTGCTACCGGCAGCATCAGACCACCAAGTAAACCCAGACACAAAGACAGATAGAAAAATGTTGCAGTCATTCAATTGTCCTGCGCCGGTTGAACTAATAAAACCTAGAAAAACTCCAGACTCACTCTGAACATTTGTTCGACTTCTCGCACTCTGTCAGCGAGTGCAAACAATACAACCCGGTCATGCGCCTGTATTCTTGTATCTCCATTCGGTCGAATGACTTCACCGTTCCTGTATATTGCACCGATGCGAACTCCGTCAGAAAAATTCAAATCACGAAGAGGCTGGCCGACCAGAGGTGATGTATCGAGGGCTTCGGCTTCAATAACCTCGGCGCGTCCATCATCAATTGTATGGACGCCTCTTATACGCCCTCGCCTGACATGTTGTAATATTTTGGATATTGTGACCGATCTGGGATTTATATAGGCATCTATCCCGACGGCGCGTGCAAGCGCGGGATAGCTTGCATCATTTAGAAGAGTCATCGTTCGGCGGCACCCGGTACGCATCGCCATGACACTGGTTAAAATATTCGCCTGATCATCATTGGTCAATGCGACCAGCGTGTCCGCGTTGTTTACGTCAGCTTCGGCCAAAATTTCCCGATCCAGAGAACTGCCATGTAACACCACGGTACGCTTCAAAGAGTCTGCAATTTTAATTGCTCTGGTTCTATTGCTTTCTATTATTTTAACCCGTATTCGGGATTGTCGTTTTTCGATCGCACTTGCAACATATAGCCCGATGTTCCCTCCGCCTGCGATAACCAGACGTGACGCTTCCTGCTCTTCGTGTCCAAATATACCAAGTGTCCTGCGAACCTGACCACGACTTGCGGCGAGATAAACGACATCACCCTCGAGCATTTGATCATCGCTCTGTGGTACAAACAGGTTATCATTTCGACGAATACCAACCACCACAGCTTCCAGATCCGGAAACAGGCCGGACAGCTGACGCAATGGAGTATCTATTACAGGACACTGCTCGGTGCAGTGTATTCCCACGACCACAACATTGTTATCTGCAAATCGAATAGTTTCTTCCGCACCTGGCAAAGCCAATCGACTTAAAACCATTTCACCAACTTCCTGTTCTGGTGAAATAATCACGTCAATAGGCATATGATCACGGGAAAAAAGATCCTGCCAATGTGGTTCCCGATAACTCTGCGCACGTATTCGGGCGATTTTTGTTGGAACATTGAAAAGGGAATGTGCAACCTGGCATGCTACCATATTGACTTCGTCGTAATGCGTCACCGCAATAATCATATCCGATTCAGCAGCTCCCGCCTGTGATAACACATCAGGATGGGCACCATGGCCGACAAAACCACGAACGTCGAGAGTTTCCTTAATTGCAGAGATAAGCGAAGACGAGCTATCAATGACTGAAACGTCATTCTGCTCGCTGGCAAGTTGTTTAGCGATACCATAGCCAACCTGACCGGCACCGCAGATAATAACTTTCATGGTCGCTCAACCTGGAACAAGCCAGGTTCCCTAATCTGACAATTTTGGGTTCAACTTATACCAAGAGACTTCAATTTGCGATGCAGGGCAGATCTTTCCATACCAACAAACTCCGATGTACGTGAAATATTCCCGCCAAATCTCGCAATTTGGGCCGTCAAATATTCGCGTTCAAACAATTCTCTGGCTTCTCGAAGTGGAATTGACATCAGATGTTGAGATCCTTCCCCAGGCACAGAAGGCGCTGCTTCGCCAATTTCCGAAGGTAACAAATCTGCTGTGATAACGCTGTTTTCGTCATCTCTGGTTAGAATCATCAATCTTTCAACATTGTTACGAAGCTGTCTCAGATTTCCTGGCCAGTTATGTGCCTGAAGCACAGCAAGTGCATCGGCGCCTATATTCCTGATGGGCAAACCGGTGATTTGCGATATCTGCTTCATAAAAAATTGCACCAGTTCAGGGATGTCCTGACGCCTTTCTGCCAGACTTGCAACAGTGACCGGAACAACATTCAGTCGATCATACAAATCCCTACGAAACGAGCCCAGGGTAATTCTATTTTCAAGATTGGTCGCAGTAGAAGATATTATTCGAACATTTACACTGACTTTTGATCCACCACCAACGCGTAAAAATTTCTGCTCAACAAGGACGCGCAATATTCGTCCCTGTGTTTCCTGAGGCATATTTGCGATTTCATCGAAATAAAGAGTGCCATTATGTGCTTCCTCCAATGCGCCCACTTTACCTGGCCTTTCTGCACTGGCTTCCACACCAAAAAGCTCTTCTTCCATTCTATCGGGCGTTATCTGGGCCGCATTTATTGCGACGAATGGCCCTTCATTTCGCGCAGAGTGCGCATGGATCGTCCGGGCAACAAGTTCTTTTCCAGAACCGGTTGGTCCTGAAATCAAAATTCTTGAATTTGTAGGACCAATTCTTCCAATCATTTGTTTTAACTGGGAAATGGCCGGCGAAGATCCAATCAGTGTATCAGCATCAGTTGACCGCGACTTGAGATCCCTGACCTCCCTGCGTAGGCCTGAAGCTTCAAGCGCTCTATGCGCAACAAGAATTAGTCTGTCCGCTTTGAATGGTTTTTCGATATAATCATAAGCTCCACGCCTTATGGCGGAAACTGCTGTTTCAATATTACCATGCCCGGAAATCATTACCACAGGTACGTCAGGATGATGTTCCTTCACCAGATCAAGAACATCCAGCCCATCAAGCTTGCTACCCTGCATCCAGATGTCGAGGAACACCAAAGACGGCCTGCGTTGATCAATTTCTGCAAGTGCCTGCTCACCACTTCCTGCGGTCCGGGTTTCATATCCCTCATCCTCCAGAAGGCCCGATACGAGCTCTCTGATGTCTTCCTCATCATCCACGATTAGAATGTCTGATGCCATTTTATTAGCCCGGCTGAATCTCAACCGCTCCCTGAAGTATTATTGTTTTTATCTATCGGATTTGATTTTGAATTTGAGGTCACGCCGGCTGGAATTACAATCTGCATGCACGCGCCACAGTGTCCGGTGCTATCGGGGTCAGCATCCAGCAGTGCAAGTGTTCCATTGTGTTCTTCCAGAATTTTCTTAACAATGGCCAGTCCCAGACCTGTGCCTTTTTCCCGGTTTGTTACGTAAGGTTCAAGTA
>JAESRR010000301.1 GCA_016764535.1 Cohaesibacteraceae bacterium
GGCCTGCCAGTAGCCCGACAAGCGCTGCAAGGCCCATCCTGACGGAGACCATCTGCATGGTTTGGTACACAAGAAAGATACTTGCGAAAAGGGCAAATACCAGAAACGGGCGTTGAGTTTTACGGGTGGCACTTACCGGCATTTTCACTCGCTATCTTAGCAAAATCGTATCATGTTTGCCGTATCATTCACACAGGTAAAATACTCCTCAATTGACTGTGAACACTCGTGAAGCGACGGATTGAGGTTGGGAGGCTACATAAAAGGGAGTAATCGCCCGGCAGGCACATTGTCCCGGGCCAGTCACAAGAACGAGGTTTACAATGATATCCAGTACGATCAGTGGCTATGATATGTCTCTTGATAATGCCGGTGCCGTTTCCGCCTGGGATAATCTGGCAACTGCGTTTCTTGCACATTCAAAACAAACTCCCGATCATCTGAATAGTCTTTTGACCCTTGCGCCCGAATATGCGCCGGCCCATGCGGTGAAAGGGCTGTTTTGCCTTATGATGGGTCGAAGCGAACTGGTGCAAACTGCCCGGGAATGCGCCGCGACTTCGGACAAGGCAGAACGCGCGGGTGATTTACTTCCCCGTGAGCGGTTTTATCTTAAAGCTCTGCACCATTGGCTTGATGGACGTATTTCCCATGCTGTTGCATGTATGCATTCCCTTCTTGGTAGCTGGCCGCGAGAGAGTCTGGCAATAAAAATTGCACACGGCATTTTGTTCATGCTCGGTGACGCAAAAAACATGCGGGCTTCACTTGAAAAACTAATGCCCCATTACGCCAGCGGTGAGCACGCTTCGTCGGGATACATGCATGGGTGTTACGCTTTTTCGCTTGAAGAAACCGGTGATTATGCGATGGCCGAAAAAACAGGTCGCAGGGGACTGGATCTGGCTCCCGATGATGCATGGGGCCTGCATGCAGTAGCGCATGTATTTGATATGACAAGCGATGTTGATGGAGGGCAGGTTTGGCTTTCCAGTCAGCCGCAAGCCTGGGCCCATTGCAATAATTTTAGTTATCATGTTTCCTGGCATTTGGCGCTGTTTCACCTGGATCGTGGTGAAAATGACACGGTGCTGCATTTGTATGATACTGCCATTCGAGCGGATAAAACCGATGACTATCGGGATATTTCCAATGCTGCGGCGCTTTTGATGCGGCTGGAACTCAATGGCGTTGACGTTGGCAATCGATGGGAAGAGCTGTCGGCGCTTTCAGAACACCGTGTTGATGAAGGCTGTCTGGTTTTTGCAGATTTGCATTATCTGATGTCGCTGGTTGGCGGAGATCAAATGGATGCAGCACGTACGTTGATTGGCAATATGGAGCGTCGCTCCAAATCCATTGGATCGCAGATGGATGGTATTACAAAAATGCCAGGACTTTCCGCAGCTCGTGGTTTGTTATCGTTTGCGGAAGGTAATCACGCCGCGGCGTTTGCAGCGTTGTCCCATGCACGAAAATCGATGCCGACAATTGGTGGCAGCCATGCCCAGCGCGATGTGTTCGAACGCGTGACAATTGAAGCCGCAATACGTGCAGGTGCCTTGTCCGATGCGATAAATTTGATTAATGATCGCGGGCAAAAGCGTGGTGTCCAGGACAATTATGGCAAGGACAGACTGGCTTTTGTCTCCAGTATTCTTGATCAGAACAAAGTCGTAAATCAATAAAATCGCACGTAATGCAATTTGTGTAACAGGGAACAATGCCCGCATGCCATCGGCCTCGATCAGAAGCACACCCCAAAAGGGTACAATTACCAGGAGACCGCGTGATCCGCGTCTTGATCTGTTTCGTGGCCTTGCCATGTTTATAATTTTTATCGCCCATATGCCTGGAAACAGCTGGACCAACTGGATTCCGGCCCGGTTCGGGTTCTCCGACGCAACTGAAACCTTTGTATTCTGTTCGGGCATGGCATCAAGTTTTGCCTTTGCAGCAGTATTTCATTCTCATGGCTGGTTCATGGGTACAGCGCGTATAGCGCACAGGATCTGGCAGGTTTACTGGGCCCAGATCGGAGTGTTTTTCATTATAGCGGTCGGACTGGCGTTCCTCGATAATGTGCTTGATGATGGTGGTACAAGGTTTACCGGGCAGCTCAACCTGGTGCCGTTTTTCAAACATCCGATGGATCAGTTGGTCGGGTTAATGACCCTGACCTATGTACCAAATTTCTTTGATATATTGCCGATGTATCTGGTGATCCTTGCTCTTGTTCCAATTGTTATGGCGCTTTACAGGGTTAGTCTGTGGGCGGTGTTCGGTTTTGTTGTTGCCACCTGGCTTGCAGCCGGGTTTGGTTATCTGGATTTGCCGGCTGAACCCTGGTCCAACCGCACCTGGTTCTTCAATCCGTTTGGATGGCAGCTGGTTTTCTTTACCGGGTTTGCCTTTGGCCGTGGGTGGATCAAGGCTCCACCTGTAACAAAGCCCCTGATCTGGTTGGCAATCACCATTGTCGTTATCACAATTCCATTGGCGTATTTCCGTATCCTGCGCGAGGTTGAAGAATTCCGTATAATAGCCGGTGTGCTACGACCTTTCACCGGCAAGACTGATTTTGGCATTTTGCGGTATGTGCATTTCCTAGCGACAGCCTATTTGGCATGGGTGGCATTTGGCATTTATCAGCACAAATTGATGCAGGGGCGGGCCGGAAAAATTGTCGCAATTATTCGCAAGGTTGGGCAGCAATCGCTGGCGGTGTTTTTAACCAGCCTGGTTCTTGCCTGGTTCTTTGGCGTTGCTGTTAAATTGATTGGCCGCAGCGAGTTGACCATTGCCCTTGCAAATATACTTGGTTTTGCAATTCTGATCGGAACCGCATACGGCGTCGCCTGGTTCAAAAGCCAGCCCTGGCGCAAGGCTCCGGTTCAAAAAGCACCCGCCGTCAATTCTGACCCGGTTTCTGCACTTCAGGGTTCTCCTCATTCAGATCACAGCGGGGCATTTGCGCCCATGCCTGGTCAACGGGTTTAGGGGAGGGGACATTATGTTATCAAGACGAACTTTATTCAGGCTGCTGGGTGCAGCGTCCCTCATGCAGGTGACGCCTTTTGGTGCCATGGCCGCGACCGGCGGATCGGTGAGCTTGCCGTTTACCGATTCCACAGTCCGGGACATCGCTTTTGCAATGTCCAAAAAGCATTACATGCCCCGGCCGCTGGTACCCCAGGCGTGGCAGAACCTTGATTATAATCAGTATCGGGAAATTAAACCCCGTCTTGATCAGGCAATCTGGTCCGGAGCAAATCGGGAGTTTTCAGCCCAGCCTTTTGCTCCGGGGTCTTATTTCAAGCAGGCGGTTGCTCTACATACCGTTGAAAATGGACAGGCAAAACAAATACCCTTTGCCCGTGATTTATTTGAACGGGGCAAACTTGTTCCTGATTTGCCTGATGACAGCAATTTGGGGTTTTCCGGATTTAGATTGCGCACTCCCTTGAACAATCTTGATATTCATGACGAATTTCTGGTGTTTCAGGGAGCCAGTTATTTTCGGGCAATCGGCAAGGGTCACTGGTATGGCCTCTCGGCCCGTGGTCTGGCAATTGATACAGCTGAGCCAACAGGCGAGGAATTTCCCGATTTTTGCGGGTTTTGGCTGGAAACTCCCAAACCTGGTGCGACGACAATCCGGGTTCATGCGCTGCTTGATTCTCCGCGCACAACCGGTGCCTACATATTCGATATTGTTCCTGGATCGACTACGGAAATGGAAGTTTCGGCCAGCCTGTTTCCACGGCAGGATCTGGAACATGTTGGCATTGCACCACTGACTTCGATGTTTCTTTACAACGGTATTGATCGCTCACGGTTTGATGACTTTCGACCGTCCGTTCATGACAGCGATGGATTGTTGATTGATAACGGGGCAGGGGAGCGGTTATGGCGTCCATTGGCCAATCCGCGCAATCTGCAGATCAGCGCGTTTATGGATAATAATCCGCGTGGATTTGGCTTGATGCAGCGAGCCAGACGCTTTGACCAGTTCACAGATCTGGAAGCCCGTTATGAAAAACGGCCATCTTTGTGGGTGACGCCTCTGGCTCCGTGGGGCAAAGGGTCTGTAACACTGGTTGAAATCCCGACTGCCAAAGAAATCAACGACAATATCGTCGCCTATTGGCGGCCCGAAAAACCCTTGAAAGCCGGTGAAGAACATCAGATCTCCTATCGCCTGTCGTGGTGTTGGGATGCGCCCGGCGAAGCCCCTCTTGCCAAAGTTACAGGTACGCGTATGGGTGCCCGGGGCGAGGATGGACGTTTGGCGGTGATAGATTTTGAACCGCATAATGCGATTCCGGTTGATGTGTCTGACATTAAAGCTGATTACTCATCATGGCCGCAGAACGCCATTCGGTCCCATGTACTTGAGCACAACAGGGAAACCGGCGGCACACGCCTTGCCATGACTTTTGCTGCAAGTCCTGACAAACACGCTGAATTGCGTGTGCAGTTACGTGATGCGTCCCTCAAACCTCTGAGTGAAGTGTGGTTATATCGATGGACAGCCTGAAACCTCGGGATGCCGGGAAGGTATCGGGTCTCACAAAACTGACAATGCCGGCGCAGGACCTGGACAGGCTTCATTTTGATGACAGCGTGCCACAAGCAGGTTCAGACAATACCACAACAATAATACGGCTTGTTGGACTAACGGGTGTTTTGTTACTTCTCGGCTTCTTTGCATGGTCGATGTATGGTGTGCTGGCACCGCAGGGTATTTCAACGCTTGAAGCTGTGATGCTGGTGTTTTTCCTTCTGGGAACAGTGGGTCTGTCCATCGGAGCTGTCACAGCCCTGATGGGTGTTTATGCGCTTGTGTGTAATAAGTCCGGCCTCAAAACTTCCGGTGCGATGACATCTCTCGATATTGCCCTGTTATTGCCAATATATGAGGAAGAACCAGAACAGGTTTTTGCCAATGCAGTTGCGATGCTCAATGCGGTTTCCGCAGCACCGGGCGGGCACCGGTATTCGCTCTATGTTTTGTCGGATACCAGAACGCCGCTGATGAAAGCACGAGAGCAGAAAACCTTTGCAAAGGCGCTGACCCGCACCAGTGCAGCAGGTGCATTCTATTATCGTAACCGGGCAGAAAATACTGATCGCAAGGCAGGCAATATTCAGGACTGGGTGATCAATCATGGTGAAAACCACGACGCGATGCTGGTACTGGATGCTGATAGTCTGATGAGCCGCGATGCGATCCTCGAACTTTCAAATGCGCTTGCCGGTGATCCAGCTGCCGGGCTGGTGCAAACTGTTCCAAGGTTGATCAAATCAACGACCCTGTTTGCCCGTGTGCAGCAATTCTCCAATGCGCTTTATGGTCCATTGCTGGCGCGCGGGTTTCATCTGTGGGCAGGTGGCGAAGGTAATTATTGGGGCCATAACGCAATAATGCGTACCAAAGCATTTGCAGCAACAGCGGGCCTGCCACGTCTAAATGGCAAGGCACCTTTTGGTGGCTCGATTATGAGCCATGATTTTGTTGAAGCGGCGCTATTACGACGGGCCGGGTGGCAGGTCCGTTTATTGCCATCGGAATTACACAGTTTTGAAGAAACGCCTCCAACGCTGGTTGATCATGTTTTGCGGGATAGACGCTGGTGCCAGGGAAATTTGCAGCATTTGGCCGTGATCATGACCAGGGGTCTGCATATTGTCAGCCGGTTCCACTTGTTGCACGGCGCAATGGCTTATTTGTCATCGTGTTTATGGCTGGGGTTTTTGATGACCGGAGCCTTTGTCGCGTTTTATGCGGGCGGTGCTCCTGTCAATTATTTCCCCGAGCCCTATGCATTCATTCCCCGCTGGCCGGTGATGGATAGCGAAAAAGCACTTCATTTGATGTTGATGACAATTGCCCTGTTATTGATGCCAAAAATTCTGGGTCTGATCACAACAATTGCCGCTGACCCCTTGTTAAAACGCTGGGGCGGGTGGGCCAAATTTATGTTTTCGGTACCAGGCGAGATTATTCTGTCTGCCATTTTGGCTCCTGGCCTGATGGTGCAGCATGTTGGGTTGGTCTGTCGGATATTTATGGGCAGGGATGCGGGCTGGACACCACAACGTCGGGATGGCGTGAGCCTTACTATCTGGACACTGATGAAGTTCCATTCAGCAGAACTGGGTCTGGCAGTCATATTATCAATCGGTATCTGGTTTGGCTGGCTTACACCACAAATCTGGCCTGTCCTGCTGGGCCTTTGGCTGGCATTTCCCCTGTCTTGGATGATGCAATATTCGGCGAGGCGACCAAAAATATTTGCAACGCCGGAGATTGTTGATCCACCGTCTATCATCATGGATGCAACACTGCTTGCGATCGATTTTCAGGCGGAGCGGGCTGTTTCGGCTGCGTGACATGTCAGGCGATTAATACCGCCTTCATGCCAATAATACAGTTCCAGTAGGAGTTAAATCATAGCGCCTTGCTGATTTTACTCGGATCCATTTTCCAAAATACCAGGACTGGCGAGCAAATCGTTTATCAATTCAGGGTCGTCTACTCCCGAATATTCATTATTTGCAATTTTTCGCAGAAAGAACATGACCTCACGAGCAGGGTTGGGCAAATTTCCGTGCTTGTGAAGCAGATACTCGTAAAACCAGTCGAGAAGGTGCCCTTCTTTCTGAGGTATTTGTCCATTGGAAGGAGCACTTGCATAAGCATTCATCACTTCGACGTAGGACATGGATTCATTGATCACCTCAATTGCCAAAGTTAACGGTACTTTGGGTATCTCACTCATCTTCATACTGCCAGGGACAGCTTTTGAATTTTTTGTTACTCTCTCCAAATCCTTGACCCAGGAGTAATTTTTCATTTCTGGATATTTTAAAACCATAAATAAAACCCTGACAATTGACGCCTTACAAGTTGGATATGTCACAAGCTAAACTGTTTGAGCAGCATTGCAATTTGTAGGAATATTACCAGGTTGCCCGCAGTTTTAGACGCGCAGTTTCGACCCTTGTTGATTTGTTGCAATCACCAGGATGTGAATGCGACAGGATCGATTCACCTTGAACACAT
This sequence comes from Cohaesibacteraceae bacterium, assembly GCA_016764535.1. Lineage (GTDB taxonomy): Bacteria > Pseudomonadota > Alphaproteobacteria > Rhizobiales > Cohaesibacteraceae > JAESRR01. The sequence goes on from JAESRR010000301.1 coordinate 7,070, forward strand.
ATACACATTGCAATATATTTATATGAATGTTCTGACTTTATTTCACGATTATTCAGGATAGTCTGAGAAACATTTCCCAAAGTTTTGGGGAAACATGCAGCCAAATCGGATGAACACATATGAGTTACATTGATCCAGACTGGATAAATGGTTTTCTGGGCGGGTTAATAATCGGCCTTGCCGCCTGCATTTATCTGCTTTTTAACGGGCGCATTATGGGTGCCAGTGGCATTGTCGGCAGCCTGGTTGATTGCACTGCCGGGTCCGGCGCTGTTGAGCGCATTATATTCCTTGCCGGGTTGGTCGGCGCGCCGTTATTGATGGCCTTTGTTGTTGTCGTTCCGCCAACAAATTTAACCGACAATATTCTGGTGATTGTAGCAGGTGGCGTGTTGGTGGGGCTTGGAACACGTATCGGTAATGGCTGTACGTCCGGGCATGGAGTTTGCGGAATATCGCGCCTTTCCATGCGGGGCCTTGTTGCAACGCTGTGTTATCTGGGTGCGGGTTTCATCTGTGTTGCCCTTTTACGCCATGTATGGGGAATAATCTGATGCGTTTATTGATTGCTTTATTGTGCGGCGGATTATTTGGAACCGGCCTTGTTATCGCGGGGATGACCGATACCAACAAGGTTCAGGGCTGGCTCGATATATTTGGCGCCTGGGATCCAACACTGGCATTTGTGCTGGGTGGTGCGATGTTACCCATGGCAGTGTTGTGGCAGGTACTGCGGATGCGAAAACAAAGTCACGCGATTTTGGGTGATGCCATTCCCCAGGTGAATACCAGCGCACCGGATAAACCGCTGATCATTGGTGCCGTTTTATTTGGTGCTGGTTGGGGTGTGGCCGGATTGTGCCCGGGGCCAGCGCTGGCGTCACTCAGCTTTGGTGGTATGGGAGGTTTGTACTTCCTTGGCGCGATGCTTGCCGGCATGGTCATGGCACCATCGTTCAAACGCATGTTGAGCTGAATAAATCAAGTTTGATGACCGGGGCTAGAGATGGCCCCGTGTCGTCAGCATCTCATCGATTTTTTGATGATGATCATCCGGCGGCAAAATTGCACCGGTTTGCCTTGCCTGCTCAACCAGGGTTTCCAGACAGGATGAGATACTGATTGCCTCGCCACGGGTAACCTGGTCCTGTAAATATTCCACAAGAGGATCGGGTAGACAAATTGTTAGTTCTGTCATGCTTGTTCCCTTCGTATTTCTCCCTATCATAGCAAATCACTGGTTGGTTGACTATTAATCCCTGCCGGTTTCATGCTGTCTGTTTTCTGGATCAAATATTTATGGTTACTCCTGCATCTTCTGCCATGCCCACATTTGCAATAAATCTGGGCCGTGCAGATTCTATAATTAAGGCTGGCGGTATTGCTGATACTTTGTTTATGCAAATGCCTGGCCATCGACTATTCACGCTAACGGCGATCAATCCCGATGGTGCCCATGTCACACGGCTCTATTCCAGTATGGAAAAGGCGTATTCCAAATCCGGAACAAAACCAATGCTGGACGATGCGTGGAATGATCAGGTCATCCGTCGTGGCGAGGTTTTTCTTGGACACACCATAGATGATGTGAAGGATTATTTCCCCGACTTTCAGGCTTTAGATGATATGGGCCTTGGGGCAACAATCAACGCGCCTGTTTTATTTCGCAATCAGGTTATTGGTACTGTCAATTTACTCGATCGCCCTAACTCCTATACTGCTGAGGATGCTCAAATTGTGTTTGCACATGCACAATTGTTTTGCCCGTATTTTCTCGAATTCCGCCATGCGTATGAAAACCGGCAGGGGATGAAAAGATGAAGCGCATCCGTGACTATGGAATTGTGATTGGTACTCTCCCCACCGGACCAACCAATTCTCTTGCAGATGTGGATGGGGTCACAATTAGTCATGTAACCCTGTCTGATGGTGCTGTACAAACCGGTGTGAGTGTCATCCATCCGGGATCTGATCATCCGTTTTATCAAAAACGCATCGCTGCTTCCCATGTGATCAACGGGTTTGGAAAATCAATCGGCCTGGTTCAACTTGATGAGCTGGGTACGTTGGAAACGCCAATAATCCTTACCAATACTCTGTCAGTGGGGACAGCCTCAACTGCGCTTGTGGAATATATGCTTGCAGGAACGCCCGAGATTGGTGATACCACCGGCACTGTTAATCCGGTTGTTATGGAGTGTAATGATGGCGCATATCTCAATGATATTCGTGGGTTGCATGTCACCAAAGAACATGTGGCGCAAGCGCTGGCTATGTCGTCCCGGGAAATTTCAGAAGGCAATATCGGTGCGGGGACCGGCATGAGTTGTTATGGTCTCAAAGGCGGAGTTGGAACATCTTCACGGATGGTTGAGATCGGGTCTAATAATTACACCATTGCTGCTTATACGCTATGCAATATGGGGTTGCCTGGGGATTTACTGGTCGATGGCCAGCCAGTTGGCAGCAGGATTGTATCTGACCTGGCACAGCCAAATAATGCGCTTGCAGAGAAAGGTTCTATCATTGTGGTTCTGGCAACTGACGCACCTGTTGATGCCAGACAATTAAAGCGCATTACAAAACGCGCTGGAATGGGCATAGCCCGTACGGGGACCAGTTTTGGGTCAGGCAGCGGCGATATAATCATTGGATTTACGACTGCGGGAATGGTGCCACATTTAAAACCAGACAATAGTTTATTAACTTGTTCATTACTTCACGAAGATGCTCTGGACAGTTTGTTCCGGGGTGCGATAGAAGTGACCCAGGAAGCCATACTCAACACACTTGTTGCTGCAAAACCTGTTACCGGTCGCAACAACAGAACCCGCCAGTCACTCGCGCAATATGCGCATCTCTTTTCTTAAGGACTTTGCAATGTTGACACTTAAACGTCCCGATCTTATGCGCCAGCAGTGTTACATTGATGGAGCATTTTGTGACGCTGATTCCGGCAAGACCCTTGATGTTACCAATCCTGCAAACGGGGAGATTATTGCTTCTGTTCCGAATATGGGTGCAAGGGAAACTGAACGTGCGCTTGAAGCAGCGCAGGCAAGCTGGCCCGCCTGGCGATCACGTACAGCAAAAGAGCGGGCAGGGGTGTTACGTAAATTCCACGATCTTATCCTTGCCAACCAGGATGATCTGGCAATTCTTTTGACTGCTGAAATGGGCAAGCCACTGGCCGAAGCCAAGGGTGAAATTGCCTATGGTGCCAGTTACCTTGAATGGTATGCCGAGGAAGCAAAGCGCGCTTATGGTGATACTGTTCCTGGCCCCTCCGCCGATAAACGCGTCGTCATTATCAAACAATCGGTTGGCGTTGTCGGTGCGATTACACCGTGGAATTTCCCCAATGCGATGATTACACGAAAGCTTGCACCAGCACTTGCAGCCGGGTGTCCAATTGTTATCAAACCTTCCGAGCTCACACC
>JAESRR010000130.1 GCA_016764535.1 Cohaesibacteraceae bacterium
AGTCCGATTTTACACGGGGTAATGCCGCTATCATCTGTGTGCCCCGGCCCCTCTTCGAAATCACAATTGCACAACCAGTTTGCTCCGCAATATTTATTGTATTGTCCGTTGACCCACCATCGGAAACGATCACTGTTTTGATAATCCCGTCAACAACAGCCGGGAATAAAGACGTAAGCGTATCGGGTAGATTTTGGCCTGCATCTAGTGTGGGAATTATCACTGTTATCATTGCAATTCAATATCATGAACCTTGATTGATTCCCGATAAATCTAACAAATCAATTTTTTCTACATTCTTGAAATAACAAATAACATCAATTTGTTCTTGATTTGTTCCATGCAGGATTTAGTATCCGGAACAAACAGGGAGAGTCGCATGGCATTGTCAGTAAAACCTAATAAATATGCGGCCGAGAATATGAAGACAGCTGCAGTCGAAGACGCTTTTGCGCCAGGACCCGATTCAATTATCGGCTCGCAAATTGACCCGGATCGCAGAAGAGGTCGCGGTGTATTGTCAAATTCGTCCGGCCGATTTGAATCAGAATCCAGATATATTTTTGATGATGGCTGGAATTCAATTGACGATTTGCCAAATCTGAAAACAGAAGTTCAAACAGAACACGCCAAAAAAATTATAACACGCAACAATTCTCCGGACATTTCATTTGACCGCTCGATAAACCCCTATCGGGGGTGTGAACATGGCTGTGTTTACTGTTATGCGCGGCCAACTCATACATACATGGGAATGTCTGCCGGCCTCGATTTTGAAACACGATTGTTTGCGAAACCCAACGCTGCGGAATTGCTTCGGCAAGAGATTTCAAATTCTTCCTACGTCGTCAAACCCATCGCAATAGGAACCAATACCGACGCATACCAGCCCATAGAAAAACGGATGCGGATAATGCGCCAGATATTGGAGGTCTTATCTGAAGCCGGACATCCTGTTGGTATTGTTACCAAATCTACGCTTGTGCTTCGTGATCTGGATATTCTGAAGTCTTTGGCTGAACGCAATCTGGTTAAGGTATTTATTTCGGTCACAACACTTGATCGGAAACTGGCGCGTTCCATGGAACCGCGCGCTGCAACACCGGCAAAACGTCTGGAAGCACTTCGCATACTTAGTGATGCAGGTGTTCCTACGGGCTCGTTGATTGCACCGATTATTCCCGCACTGAACGATGCCGAAATTGAAGACATTCTGGAAGCGCTTTATGAAAACGGAGTGCGGGAAGCGGGATATGTTCTATTACGTTTGCCACTCGAAGTTCGGGATTTGTTTCGCGAATGGTTGCGCAACAATTACCCCAACAAATATTTACATGTAATGTCTGTTCTTAAATCCATGCGCGGTGGAAAAGACTATGATGCTGACTGGTCGCAGAGAATGCGAGGGAAAGGTCCTTATGCTGATCTAATTCATAATCGCTTTCGTTTAGCGATGGGACGCCTGGGATTTAACAAAAGGCGTTTACGACTTGATACAGAAATATTTCGCGCGCCGATGACACCAACAGGACAACTCGATTTCTTTTGAACAATGGCAATCACACCATCAAAATCTTGCCAGAATAATTGTTATATGGTTGCCCTAACCTGCCTGGTGTACCCTTTGGATAAACAGGAACATCAACATGAATAAAACTGTATTGATTACCGGTGGTGCCAGAGGTATCGGCAGGGCAACATCCTTGCTTGCAGCGCGCGATGGCTGGCAGGTTTGTGTAAATTTCATCAACGATGCAAAGGCCGCCGATGAAGTAGTCTCTCAAATCAGGGACGCAGGTGGAGAAGCGATAACAGCCAGAGGTGATGTATCCTGTGAAGAAGACGTATTATCAATTTTTGATCAGGCGCAAAAACTTTCAGCGCCACTTTTTGCTTTGGTGAACAATGCAGGTATTGTCGCCCCTGCATCCAGTCTGGCGTCCATGAGTATTGAAAGGCTGCGCAATATTTTTGATGTGAATATTCTCGGTACGTTTCTGTGCGCACGTGAAGCTGCGCGCCGGCTGCCGGATGGTGGTTGCATCGTCAATGTATCATCCCTCGCCAGTCGGTTTGGATCTCCTGGAGAATATGTTGACTATGCTGCTGCAAAAGGAGCAGTGGACGTTTTGACCCTTGGGCTGTCAAAAGAGTTGGGGCCGAAAAACATCCGCGTAAATGCTGTTCGTCCAGGTGTCATTGAGACTGAAATTCATGCCTCTTCCGGAGACCCAAATCGCTATGAGCGTATAGGGCAAACTGCTCCCCTTGGCCGGCATGGTATGCCCAATGAAATAGCTGAAGCTATCGTTTGGCTTATGAGCGACAAGGCTTCCTACACAACCGGCGCTTTGCTTGATGTTGCCGGTGGACGTTGATGGTCAACCTCTTTGAACATATTTCTGTCGATCATGATAAACTGAATACCGTTTTTCCGCCTTCAAATAGCCCTCCGGATTTCAGCCTGGATCAATATTTCATTGATGTATTCAACGGAAATATTGCGGGAGTGGATGAAGCAGGTCGTGGCCCTCTTGCTGGACCTGTGGTTATTGCAGCCGTTATTCTCGACCCCGACAATGTTCCTGGCGGGCTTAATGATTCAAAAAAACTTTCCAGATCCAAACGAGAACATTTGTTTGAAGAAATTATGCTATCCGCATCAGTATCAATTGTTTCTGCTTGCCCCGAAAAAATTGATCACCTGAATATTCGCGGCGCTACTCTTTGGGCAATGAACAGATCGGTAACTGCACTTGCAATCAAGCCCGCTCATGTTCTTGTAGATGGACGTGATGTGCCTTCCCCGCTAACCGGTAAAGCAACATCACTGATCAAGGGTGACAGCCGGTCTTCTTCCATTGCTGCTGCCTCAATAATTGCGAAAGTAACCAGGGACAGGCAAATGATTTTGCTTGGAAAACATTTCCCGCAATACGGATTTGAACAAAACAAGGGTTATGGAACCCGGCAACACAGAAATGCAATCAGGGTTCACGGGCCGACACGGCACCATCGAAAAAGCTTTAATCCAGTAAAGTCCATGTTGTCCTAGCTTTTAGCAACAACAGGTATCAGCCTTCATATCCAAAGCCGCCTTGACGTGTTTGCAAATATGCTGCTCCACACGCTTTGGATAAATCGCGGACACGACCTATATAGGCTTGCCGTTCTGTAACGGAAATAACACCACGTGCATCCAGCAAATTGAATACATGTGAAGCCTTGATGCATTGGTCATATGCCGGGAGCACCATCTGATGTGGAACAGACGCATCGCCATTGCGAGCTGCTTCACCCTTTTCAAGTAACGCTTTGCACTCTATCTCAAATGCATCAAACTGCCTGAACAACATATCAGTATCGGCATGTTCAAAATTGTATCGTGAGAACTCTTCCTCGGCCTGATGGAATATATCGCCATAAGTGATTTTATCATCACCATCATGTCCATTGAAATTCAGATCATAAACATTGTCGACACCCTGGACATACATTGCCAGGCGCTCCATTCCATAGGTCAATTCACCGGATACCGGTTTGCATTCAATCCCGGCGACTTGCTGAAAATATGTAAACTGGGATACTTCCATCCCGTCACACCAGCATTCCCAGCCAAGTCCCCATGCACCCAGTGTCGGGCTTTCCCAGTCATCTTCCACAAATCTGATATCGTGCAACAGGGGATCGATGCCAATCGCACGTAAAGAGCCCAGATATAGCTCCTGCATATTTTCCGGGGAAGGCTTTAGAATCACCTGAAACTGATAAAAATGTTGCAGGCGCATGGGGTTTTCACCATAGCGCCCATCAGCCGGCCGCCGGGAAGGTTGCACATAGGCAGCTTTCCAGGGGCGTGGTCCCAAGGGTCGTAATGTCGTGGCCGGGTGAAAAGTTCCCGCACCCATTTCCATATCGTACGGCTGCAGTAACGCACAGCCCTGTTCAGCCCAGTAATTTTGAAGAGCCAGAAGAAATCCCTGAAAAGATTTTTTGGGTTGCATGTGTGCAGGCAAATCAACGGAGCTCATGGTGTTACTCAATTTGAATATCCAAAATTTATTCAGACCCGCTTTTCAGCATGATTGAGATTGTATTGCAATGCACAGGCAAAAGAAAAAGCGGCGCTCCATCAATATGCTGATTAAGCGCCGCTCACCCGAATATGTTTTACTTTTGTTTTAGTGCAGCCTGGGCAGCCGCAAGACGTGCTATCGGAACGCGGAACGGTGAACAGGAGACATAATCAAGGCCGGTTTTTTCACAAAAATGAATTGATGCAGGATCCCCGCCATGCTCACCACAAATGCCAATTTTCAAGTCGGGTTTTGTTTCACGCCCGCGCCTTGTCCCGATTTCTACCAGCTCGCCCACACCTTCCTGATCAAGTGAAACGAATGGATCTTTTTCAAGAATTCCGCGTTTTTCATAATCGCTGAGGAAGCGGGATGCGTCATCTCTGCTTATTCCAAAAGTCGTCTGGGTGAGATCGTTGGTTCCAAACGAAAAGAAATCGGCGTTTTGCGCTATTGCCTTTGCCTGCAAAGCAGCACGAGGTAGCTCAATCATCGTACCGACCAGATAGGAAACTTCAGCGTTCTGTTCGGCACTTACCAGTTTGTATGTTTGATCAATTAATGAGCGCACAAAATCAAGCTCTGACTTCAGGCTCACAAGAGGCACCATAATCTCAACCGAGATCTGTTCCCCAGTTTGGCGACCGGCTTCTATTGCTGCTTCAAAAATAGCGCGAGCCTGCATTTCAGCAATTTCAGGATAGGAGATTGCAAGACGGCATCCCCTGTGTCCCAGCATTGGATTAAATTCACCCAACACCGCGATGCGATCCTTGAGCTTCTGTTCGCTCACATCCAAAGCAACCGCAACGGTTCTTACGTCTTCGGGCTCATGTGGCAAAAATTCATGCAATGGCGGATCCAGCAATCTGATGGTTACCGGCAACCCATTCATAATACGGAACAACTCGATGAAATCATCCCGTTGCATGGGCAACAATTTATCCAGCGCCGCGCGTCTTCCTTTTACGTGATCTGCAAGGATCATTTGGCGCATTACAAGGATACGATCCTCATCAAAGAACATATGCTCTGTACGGCAAAGACCAATCCCTTCGGCACCAAATTCCCTGGCAGTCTTTGCATCCGCTGGTGTTTCCGCATTGGTTCTAATTTTCATACGCCGAACATCGTCTGCCCATAACATCAATTTATTGAAGTCGTCAGACATGTCAGGTTGCTGCATTGGCACTTCACCGATCAAAATGTCACCAACTGCACCATCTATCGTGATGATATCGCCTTTTTTAATGACGGTTGCACCTACGCGCATCAATTGATTTTCATAATCAACCCGTATTGAACCTGCACCTGAAACACAGGGTCTTCCCATGCCACGCGCAACCACCGCAGCGTGAGATGTCATTCCGCCACGAGTTGTCAGTATTCCCTGTGCTGCATGCATCCCATGAATATCTTCAGGACTTGTTTCAATTCGAACAAGGATGACATTGTGACCCTGGGTTTTCATTGTTTCTGCATCTTCAGAATTAAAAACAACAGTGCCACTGGCTGCTCCGGGTGACGCAGGTAATCCCCGGGAAAACAGTTTTCTTTCGGCATTGGGTGCAATTGTTGGATGAAGCAATTGATCCAGAGAAGCAGGATCAACCCGCCCGATTGCCTCTTCGCGGCTTATCAAACCTTCTTCCGCCATTTCAACAGCTATCCGCAGAGCCGCCTTCGCGGTGCGTTTGCCCGAACGGGTTTGCAACATCCACAATCGACCACATTCGATCGTAAATTCAATGTCCTGCATATCGGAATAGTGCCGTTCCAGCCGGTCACATATTTTACCAAATTCCGCGAACGCTTCAGGCATCAAAACTTCAAGTGATGGCGCATCGGATTCAGCAGCCATCCGGGCTTTCTCGGTAATATCCTGTGGTGTACGAATACCGGCCACAACATCTTCGCCCTGCGCGTTGACCAAAAACTCTCCATAAAGAGCATTTTCGCCGGTTGAAGGGTCCCGGGTGAAAGCTACTCCGGTTGCAGAACCTTCACCCATATTTCCAAAAACCATAGCCTGAATATTGACGGCAGTTCCCCAGCTTTCGGGTATGTCATAAAGCTTGCGATACGTATTCGCGCGCTCATTCATCCAGCTTGAAAAAACAGCACCGGCAGCGCCCCAAAGTTGAGCATGTGGATCTTGCGGGAATGGCTTACCTGTTTTTTCTTCTATCAGCTCCTGATAACGGGAAATCACAGCCTGCCAGTCTTCAGCCGTCAGATCAGTATCCAAATGATAGTTCTTCTCGTCCTTGGTATCTTCAATCACATCCTCAAATGCGTGATGTTCGACACCAAGAACCACGTCTCCGTACATCTGTACGAACCGGCGATAACTATCATAGGCAAATCTTGAATCACCCGATTCTGAGGCAAGTGCCCTGACCGTGACATCGTTAAGGCCCAGGTTCAAAACAGTGTCCATCATACCTGGCATAGACACCCTTGCGCCGGATCTTACGGATAAAAGCAATGGGTTATTGACTGCACCAAATTTGCGGCCGGTTATGGCTTCAATTTTCTCCAGCGCATCGGCAACCTGTTGATGTAATTGCTCCGGATATGAACAATCGTGCGCATAATAATATGTGCAAAGTTCAGTGGTGATGGTCAGACCCGGTGGAACCGGCAATCCAAGAGTGGACATTTCGGCAAGGTTTGCACCCTTGCCTCCCAGCAGGTTCCGCAATTCTGCAGACCCATCGGCGGAACCGCCACCGAACGAATAGACCCATTGAGTCATTGCTCAAAAACTCCCACCACGGCCACACGTCTGTGACGTATTTTTCCGTGTTGTGGCCGTGTGGCACACGCCTACTATTATTCTTACACCAAAGCAATACACGCAGCGTAATCCTGTCAAACCAATACGTAGAAACGAAACCCTGAAACCAGGATTGAGACAATTTAAATATTTTGGCCAATCTGGATTTTACCGGAGTGAAATCATGGAACCAGACTGTATCCAATAATCCGGAATTTCCGACATCAACTTCACTTGTGCCCTGTCCGCCTGAAGCCGGGTTTCAAAAATCCCAAAGCATGTTGCTCCCGAACCTGACATACGAGCGAGTGTACAACCGCCAGTCTGTTTCAAGTGATCCAAACACATCCTGACTTCTGGACACAATTTAATTGCGGCTGGTTCGAGATCATTTCGCGCAGTTTCCAGCCAGTTGGCAAGCGAACTCAGGTCGCCAAACACCTCTGGTATGACAGGAAGTCGGGTATTGTTTTTTTCCACCAGTTTTGCAAATACATCCGGAGTTGAAAGAGCAAATCCCGGATGAACCAATACGATTGCGAAATCTGGCAAATCCGGCAAATTCTCCAGTTCCGTCCCGGTACCAGTCGCAAGAACAGGCATATTTCGTACACACATAGGAACATCAGAACCAAGGCTGACTGACATTACTTCCAGCTTTGAAGGGCTATAACCGAGTTCCCAAAACTCATTAAGCCCCCGTAATACGGCTGCTGCATCCGATGACCCACCGCCAATTCCTGAAGCGACCGGTAGTCGTTTATCAAGGCTTATCAAAGTTTCACAGAAAGGAACCGACGAAACCAGAGAATCATCTTTCGCCTGTTGCATTAACAACACTGCTGCCTTGAGAACGATATTGTCTGCAGCGTTTCCCAACTTGTCAGCAAAGCGTCCATGCACACTAATGCGAGGAGATGTAGATGTGGCTGAATCCAGTTCGCAATGCGAGATAGAAATGCGATCAGCTGCTCCGCCAAATATCACACAGGTTTCAAGTTCATGAAAGCCGTCGGGGCGTCTACCGGTTACATGCAAAGCCAGATTTATTTTTGCCGGTGCCAGGACTGTAATTTTTCTACACATTTCTAACCCGGGCACAGATGGTCTAATTGGAAGTCGAATCGGGTTCTTTGGGTTCGATAGCTGCCTTTTCCTGTGGTTCCAGATCGGGCATTCCATCAACAATTTTTACTTCCAGCTCGGCTTTTGCCTTGTCAGTTTCCGGACCCAGCTCCAAAGCACGCTTCCATTGGTAATGCGCTTCAAGTATGCGACCAACCCTGAAATAGCTATCACCAAGATGGTCAACAATGGTTGCTTCTGTCGGCATCAATTCAACCGATCTTTCAATTTCCACAACCGCTTCATCAAACCGTTTCAATTTGAACAATGCCCATCCGAGACTGTCGATGATGAAAGCGTCATTGGGTCGTTTTTTAACAGCGGTCCTTAACATTTCAAGTCCACGGTCCAAATTCTCTCCACGCTCGACCCAGCTATAACCCAAATAGTTCAGCACTAAAGGCTGGTCGGGAGAAATTTCAAGTGCCTTGAGAAAGTCCGGTTCGGCCTTGCCCCATTCCCCTGATCTCTCGAAACTGATACCGCGATAATAACGTAAAACCCAGTGCCAGCTTTCCGGCTGGCCTTTTGCGGCTGTATCAATTGCACGACTATAAATTTCCGCTGCCTGTTCAAATTTACTGGTGCCGCGCAGAATATCACCCAAAGACTGCAGTACATCCAGATTATCAGGCCGGGTTTTCAATAACGCACGAAAATTTTCAATGGCTTCGTCACTGCGTTTGAGCGCGTGAAGATCCAGCCCGATTTGAATCCGGGCATCGAGCTTCAACGCAGAATTCTGCGGTACACGCTCATACACTTCAATTGCCAGAACCTTTTTGCGCATCCCACCAAATGCATTGCCGAGTGAAAATAGCGCCATATCATTTGTTTCATCCAGATAAACAGCAAGCTGAAGATACAGTGCGCTCAGATCAGACATGTTGTCACGGATCAGAATTGCTCCCAGCCCAGCAAGAAACTGCGACGCACCCGAACGCGCATTCAAGGCAAAGGGTGATATTTTTTTGTCTGCAGAAATATCTGAATGGAGTTGGCGCAAAACAGGATTACGTTGCCATGCCCGCCCGATAGAAATAGTCTTTAATGCTTCATCTCTTCGATCGTTTCTGGCAAGAAAACGTGCAAATGCCTCGATTTTTCGAGGAGAATTCTTGTCTATTTCGAGCGCATCCCTGAAAAATCGTTCAGCTCGGACCAAATCGCCAGACAAGTCAGCCATTAGACCCGCATGCAATTTGGTAAACAACGCATGCCATTGGGGACCACCAACGAGTTCAAGTTTTTCGATACCTTTATCGGCCTGTCGCAGAGCTACATCGGCCCAGGCTGACAACATAACCGAAGGCAATCTTGGACTGTCGCCATCGCGACCGCGCCCAAAATGTTTTTGAGCAGATCTGTAGGATTTCCCCTTGAGGGCTTTGACACCCAGGATCAGTCGGGCAAGCTGATGATCAGGTTTATTTTTAACCAGATTTTCTGCAAGCTGGAAGCCTTCTTCCATATTGCCACTGACTATGGTTGCCACAAATAATTTGTGCACAAGAATCGGGTTATCCGGATCTACGGACAATGCATCACGGTAAAACCTTGCAGCAAGATCGAAATCCTGGTCTTCATCTGCGAGCAACGCAGAAAGATAACTGCCTGAAAACGTGATCGGCAAATCGCTCAACACACGTTCCATTTCTCTGTCACGCTGCGTTTCAGCAGAATGAACACTAGATGCGAACAGCAGCATTGTCGAAACCAAAAGACACGAAAACAAAGCGCTGAATAACCGTTGATTGCGAAGCATAATATCCCCTGGCTCAGGCAAGTTTTTGAATAATTAGATCCGAACGCCGGTGTTAAAGCGGCTGCCGATCCAGTCTATTGCCAGCATGGCGGTTTTATGGCCAACCGACAAGTCCCACATATTTACGTGAGCTTTATTCTGTTCGAAAAGTTCTAACATTTTCGTGTCATGCAACCAACTTAACAAATTATCTCACAACAATCTCCGGGTTCGTATATTCATTTCACGAATTGAACTAGTGCGCCCGCCCAATGCAAAAATCTACAACATCGATCAATGCTGACTTATGATCACTGTCAGGAAAAAGTCCTAAAGCATCCCGTGCGATATCGCCATAATGGCGGGCGCGGGCAACAGTGTCCTGCAAGCCATTATGTTTTTGCATCAGGTCCATCGCACGTTGCAAGTCGCCATCAACAATGTCACTTTGTTCCAGACAGCGCTTCCAAAAAGAGCGTTCTTTTTCATTTCCACGCCGGAATGCAAGAACAACAGGCAAGGTAATTTTACCTTCCCGAAAATCATCGCCAGTGTTTTTTCCAAGGTCAATGGAAGAGCCACCATAATCCAGAGCATCGTCAATCAATTGAAAAGCCAGACCCAGATTTTGCCCATACGAGCGGAAGGCGGCTCGCTCATCACGTGAACTATTTTGCAGCACCGGACCCACTTC
>JAESRR010000245.1 GCA_016764535.1 Cohaesibacteraceae bacterium
CTCACCGCCTTGCCGCAGACGGTTATCACATCGGCGTGCTGTCTTCCTCCGGCAAAGGAGAAGCACTGGCCATCGAGCATGGCGGCATTGGCGTCACAGGCTCCAATCAATCTATTGATGATCTCAAAAGGCTTGTTGATGGTGCCATGGAAAAATGGGGCCGGATCGATGTGCTGGTCAACAGCGCCGGGCACGGCCCAAAAGGACCGATCCTTGAAATCAGCGATGATGACTGGCATCTGGGTATGGATGTTTATCTCATGAATGCAATACGCCCGACCCGGCTTGTCACACCAATTATGCAGGAGCAAAAGTATGGCAGTATCATCAATATTTCAACATTCGCCGCTTTTGAACCAAGCCCGGCATTTCCAACTTCAGCGGTTTTTCGTGCTGGTCTCGCAGCATTCACCAAGCTGTTTGCAGATACCTATGCCAAAGACAATATCCGGATGAATAATGTTCTTCCCGGTTTCATCGACAGCCTGCCGGAAAAGGAACAGTTCCGAGCTCAAATTCCGATGGAACGTTATGGCACTGTTGATGAAATTGCAGCGACCATCAGTTTTCTTGCGTCCAGTGGAGCCGGATACATCACCGGTCAAAATCTGCGCGTTGATGGCGGGATAACGAGATCGGTCTAATTTGAGAATTGCAGTCAGGTGGCAGGATTTGAACCTGTCACCATCGCACTGCGTGTGGTAGTGATCAGGTGAAATTTCAGCCTGAAGGATAATCATGACACCACGCAAGCAAATTCGCAAACCCGAAGACATTGAGGTTCTGACCGAGACCCACACCGGCGTCATCAAATGGGTCGGGTTTCTCGCGTTTATCCTTTGGTGTGTCAATCTGGGTTTTGGCCTGACATTGACTAATGCGGATCGCGGTCCGTTTGGTGATATGTTTGGCGCGGTAAATGCGCTGTTCACCGGTCTGGCCTTTGTCGGGGTAATCTATGCAATTTTTCTGCAGCGAAGCGAAATCGCTCTTGCCAAGCAGGAGATCGCCTACACAAAACAGATCCTTGATGAACAGGCAGGCCAGCTTGCCCTGCAAAACCGGGAAACCCGCAATCAGGCATTTGAAAGTACGTTTTTCCATTTGCTGAAATTGTTCACAGATTTGATAGCACAGATCGACCTGCCAGCTTCCACAACTCCCAAATTACGTGCAACAAAAGGCAAGGATTGTTTCACCAGCTTTATTGCCCTTTTCAGACACCAATACAGGCGTCGCGGCAAAAAACCTGTTGATCACCAGCAGGTCTATGCAAGGTTTTACAATGCTCACAAATCGGATCTGGGGTTTTATTTTCGCACGCTCTACAAGATCATGAAATTCATCGATGCGGCTGACATTGAGAACAAAAAATTCTATACCAATATGGTCCGGGCACAGCTTTCCGACGCCGAGGCTGCGGTGTTGTTTCACAATTGCCTTTCACCGCAAGGTGTCGATAAATTCAAACCATTGGTCGAAAAATACGGATTTCTGAAAAACGTCGCCAATGAGGACATCATCGATCTGTCACTTAAATTCGAATACGCCCTGAGTGCCTTTGGCAATGCCGAAGCCCAGGCAATCGAGGCCGAAGAACGTGAAGGTAAATCGCGCTTCCACAATCCGGATAAATAGCCCGTCAGCTGCGTTTAAATTCAACACTGGCAGCAAGCGCGACACCACATGTCACCGATGGGTTGAGCTTCAACCCGCAGCGCTCGAGCATTTTACGGGAAAGAGTATTCTCTTCTGACGCCATTTCATAAACCCGTTCAGCACCCAGATCCCTGATACAATTGCGTAACATGCGGGCGTTTACCCAAATACCAAGACGATTGCCACGTTGGCTTTGATCAACAGCGACCAGGCCACCCCAGATATTTTTGTGATGGGGGCTGTGTTGATTATGGGCTACATGCCCAAAAGCGGTCGCCACAATAACACCGGAACCATCTCTCAAAACAACAAGTGTGGATGGAACAACGCCACCGGTAAGTAGCAAGCCCGAAACCGGCGGAATGTCATTGCGGGCATGAAAATCCTGGATATCCCGAATGGTATTTTGGTCCTGTAGCCCCGTTCGGGACAGAAGGGTTAAACCATCCGGCACCTGCCCGGTGTTCAACTTGTCGGTTGCAGCCAACACGTCTCCTGCATCACCGCAAAAAGTATTCCAGCTGTGAAACCCGTAATTCTCTTTGCGCAAAATCTCGAGGTGTTTATCGACCTGCACTGTCGGGACCAATCGAAAACCAAATGATCCATCCTGTTTCAGATGTTCAAGAATGGTTGCCCAACCAAGCCTGTCTGGATCATCTGTCCCCACGGCCCTGCCGACAAGGGCCGCACCGGGCGTATCAAGTAACCACTTTGAAAGCCCGTCGGTTTTCCGCTGCAAGCGAATTTGTCGCTCCGTGCCAAAATATTGTTCCATATCAAATGGCTAGCTCTTGCTGGCAGTTGCGAGCCATGCGCCACCACCCATCAGGATCATGCCGCAACTTCGACCCAGTATGAGCCGCGCTTTTGCAGTCGCCAACAGTCGTCCACCATAAGCACCAACAATCGCGTATGACCCGTCAAGGAGCACAGCAAGCGTGAGATAACTCACTGCCAGAATTGCAAATTGTGGTTCAACCGGCAGGGATGCATCAATAAATTGCGGAAAGAAAGCAGCTATAAAAGTTAAACTTTTGGGATTGGACAACCCGACCAAAAAACCCTTGCGAAAACTGGATTTGGGGTCGACGGTTTTGGCGACCGGCTGTTTTGCAGAGCGCCATGTCTGAATTCCGAGATAAACCAGATATGCTGCACCCATCCAGCGGATGATTTCAAAAACCGTTCCAAAACTTTCAACCAGCCAGACAAGGCCGAACGCAACCATGGTCACCTGAACAACTTGCGCCAGTGATGTTCCTGCCATTGAAATGATGCCCTGGCGCACACCCTGCAGGGCTGAAGTCGCAAGAATTAGAGTCACATTTGGGCCAGGAACAATAATGATGATGATTGAGAAAACAATGAAACTTAAATAGAGATCAAGGGACATGGGGTACCTTTTGCAGGCGGAAGGGTCATTCAATCGCGACGATATACACCTTGCTACCGCCCGGCAATACCCTCACGTATTTCTCCATTAAATTGGAGACCGGGCGAAAATCATGTATCGGTTACTCCAAACTCCTTTAGGAATGCCGAGAGAATCAGTGATTTTGATCGGTTTCTACGGGTCACCGCACAAATCGGAACTGAATAGGAAAACTTCCCCGGGCATATGCTCACCATATTGGCTGTGGCACAATGCGAAGGCATAAAGCCCAGATAACTCCCGGCTTCCACCAATTCATAATTCGCTCACAAACGAACCTTTGCCTAAAAATATGCTTTAGGCCTGGATGGAATTCACAATCTGGAAATACACATGACCCAATCCGCACCACGCCTGGTAATCGAAATCCCCCTTTTGTTGCTACTGGCTCTGTTATGGGGCTCATCCTATTTGTATATCAAAATTGCTGTCGCGGAAATTCCACCTTTCACCCTGATCGCATTCCGCGTCACAATTGCCTCGTTTTTCCTCGGAACAGTCATGATCATAAAAGGCGAACGCTTGCCAAGGGATCAAAAAACCTGGCGGATGCTGTTGGTTCAGGCGATGTTTCTTGCCATTGTTGCCTGGACGGTTCTTGCCTGGGGTCAACAGTTTGTCGATGCAGGATTAGCCAGTGTGTTGAATTCAACAGCGCCGATATTTGTCTTTTTTATCACTCTGATGATCACTCGCCACGAAGCAGTCAGTGGCCTCAAACTGTTTGGAGCGGTTCTCGGTGTGGCCGGTGTATCATTGATCATGGGTGTTGAAGCATTGAACGGTCTGGGCGAACAGTTGGCAGGACAAATTGCGGTGCTGTTTGCCGCCGTTCTTTATGGATGCTCGGCAATATACGGTAAAAAATTCTCTCATTTGTCACCCGTGGTAACGGCAACCGGTACTATGCTCTGGGCGGCAATCTGGCTGGTCCCGGCAAGCTTGATGATTGATCAACCCTGGACTTTACAAGTATCAAACAGGGCAATGCTCGCCGCGCTTATTCTGGCCATTTTCTGCACGGGCGGCGCGCTGCTGCTTTACTTTCGACTTGTTGTGACACTTGGCTCAATGGGTGTGGCCAGCCAGGCCTATCTTCGGGCAGGTGTCGGCGTAATGCTTGGCGTGGTTCTGCTCGGTGAGACCATTTCCCCGGTTGTTATTCTGGGCCTTTTCGCCGCCATACTTGGTGTTATCGCAATCAACATCCCGGCAAGGCGCAAAGCCCGGGCATAACACGCCTTTGGGCTTGCGACACCAGGACCTCTCGCTAATGTAACGGCAACAGGGAGCACATTGTGTCGCAAGGTTCATCATCACAAAAACAGGCAATTATTGTAGGTGCCGGCATTGTCGGCCTGACACAGGCGTGGGTGCTGGTTAAAGCTGGATATTCCGTCACCGTGCTGGACCGAAATTCAGAACCCGGCGAAGGAACCAGCAAGGCCAATGCCGGACAGCTTCTATATGATCGCATTGGCGCAATGGGGTCTCCCGGATTTTTGAAAGCGCTGCCACAGACGCTAAAAGACCCCGACAATGGTGTAAACATTAGCGGCCTGGCGCATCCGGCCCACTGGTACTGGTCAATAAATTTTCTGACCCAGTGCACAAACAGAGCGTGGAAACGCAACACCAAAGCCTTATTACAGATCGCTCATCGCTCGCGGGAAATCATGGAAACTGTTCGTGAAGAACATGATATTTCGTTCAAGTGGCGCAAGCCAGGCAAGATCATCACACACGCCACCCGGAGCGCATTGCAAACTGCAGATGACGCGCTGCAATACCACAAACAATTTGGTGGCAGACACGATATGATCTCCCAAGAGCAATGCTTTGAGCTGGAGCCTGCTTTACAAGACACGCAAATGGAAATCGCTGGTGGCATACATTTACCAGACGCGCAAATTGGCGATTGCAGTATGTTCTGCAAGGAATTCGCCAAACTACTTGCCTCGGAATATGACGTTAAATTCCGAATGAATGTGAATGCCTATGGTCTGGAAAAATCCAAACGAAGGATCAGCGCAATTGCGACGCTTGAAGGTCCTGTTTCCGGCGATCTGTTTATCATCGCAACAGGCGCTGATGATCGACGCCTGTTGCCGTTTGATTTTCCAGGTCGCAAGCCGGTCATTGGCATCAAGGGATTGAGCCTGACTTTCCCGGTCGGTCAAACGCCACCGGACTTAAGTGTTACCGACAGTGCAGGGAAATTTTTGGTGATGCGCCTGGGAGATCAATTGCGTGTCACCGGCTTTGCACTGTTTTCGCGCAATGCAAAACCGGAGCAAAAATATGTTGATACTCTGACAGCCAAAGCCCGTCGGTTAATGCCGCAGGCAGCTCTATATGAAACAACTCCTGAAATCTGGATGGGATCTCGCCCGACAACAGATGACGATGTTCCAATGATGGGCCGCGCCGGTGCAGAGAACCTCTACGTTAATGCCGGGCATGGTTCACTTGGATGGACCCTGGGATTTGGTGCAGCCGATATGCTCTCAAAACATATCGCCAAATATCAATATTGACCAGGTACGCCGCTCAATCAATTTGCCATGCTTTTCTTGATAATATCCCGAATGATCATGGATGCCGGAATAAACTGGGTTTCACGTCGCCAGATGAGGCAACATTTGTCGATAAATGATGGAGATTGAGGAACCGGTTTTACGTCACCCGATCTGCCATATTGCACCAGGGTCGCCGGTAAAATTCCCATTCCAACTCCTGCTTCAACCAAAGACAAAATGACCGGCAGTTGATCGCAATGCATGACCCTTACATCACCAACTGCATCACGCGCGCGCGCTTCCTCCAAAAGGAATTCAGTTTGTGGCATTTTGGGATTACAGATTACAATGCTGTCCGCACCACTGCACCTGGCGTCAGTGTTGAGGTTTTTCCAGATCGATATTTCATCATCATATAAATGCGCAATAACCAGATCCGGGTGCTCTGCCGGGTTCATGACAATGGCAAAATCCAGTTTGTGATCAATAACTTTTAACACCGTCGATGGCGAACTGTCATGCTCGATCCGAAGATCAAGCAACGGATGATCATGCATCAACATTCCTAAAAACCGGGGCAAGGTCACCATTGCAACGGCCGGATGTACACCAAGCGAATATGTTCCGCGAATGTCGGTCGCATCTTCAGAAATCGCATTGCCGATCGCTGCCCAGTCCCGAAGCAAAGCCTCTGACCGCGCGAGAACAATCGTGCCTGCCCGGGTCAGCACCACGCCACGTTTGGTACGCACAAACAATTCCGCATTCACCGACTGCTCAAGTTTTTTGATCGACCAGCTTAATGACGCCTGGGTCACGCCCAGCTTTTTTGCGGCAGCTGTAATATTGCCCACTCGCGCTGTTTTTCGAAAACACTTCATCAGTTCAATAGAAATGCTCATGGCAGTCCCATCATAAAAAAAATTTGTGACACACAACGATATAACTTGTTTTATTAATTCAACAATCCCGCCAATTATGCAAGCCAACACATTGAAAACACCGCCAATGCGAACCGGCGTAAAACGATCACAGGTGAAAATTGAACCGTACAATCACGCTCCCGATACTGGTTGCCATGTGCTGCCTCTCTGCATTCGCGACTGATATTTTTCTCCCGGCCATGCCTGATGTTGCGCGCTGGTTTGGAACCAGTCTGGCTCCGGTGCAATGGAGTCTGGGTGCATTTTTATTCAGCTATGCCATTGGGCAAATTGTCTTCGGAATTCTATCCGATCGATACGGGCGTAAAATACCCCTGTTGGCCGGGGTCCTGCTATTTGCCATCGGGAATTATATGTGTGTTGTCGCAGATAGTGTCCAGATGCTTATTATAGGCCGCTTCATATCCGGGTTTGGTGGCGGAACGGGAAGCGTCAGTGCTTTCGCAATCGCCCGCGACCACTGGTCCGGAACGGCTCTTTCAAGAAACATCGCCAAAATCGCGGGGTGTGTATCCATTGCCCCGGTTATCGCGCCGATTTTTGGCGCAATGCTCAATCAGACTGCCGGATGGCAAAGTATTTTCTGGACACTGACAATTCTCGCAATCCTGCTGCTCGGATGGATCGCTTCAAGGCTACCTTCAAACAGGTCCCTTGCATTACAAACAACTTCATCGAACCAGTCTATCCAGGCAACATTCATCACAATATTGCGCACGCGCTCCACCAGAATATATCTCGTTGCAAATGCCGCATCCTTTTCTGCGCTGTTTGCTTTTATATCCCTGTCACCGGGCCTTTTCATTGACCAGCTGGGAACATCGCCCGAACTTTATGCCGTTCTGTTTGCAACCAATGCAGTTGTCATGGTGCTATCGAGCTTCATCCTCGCCCGACTGGTTGAGCATTACTCATTGGCATCGCTGTTAGGGCCAGGGTCTGCATTCATGCTTGTTGGCGGCGTTGTGATGCTGCTGGTTGCAGCAAGCCAGTCCTTTGAACTTTCCATCGCAGCCATTATCGTACCAATGATGCTGACAACATTTGGAATCGCGATCACCATGTCGGTCAGCATGAGTGGTATCATGCAGGCAAGTCCCGGTTACGCCGCAAAAGCTTCCTCGGTCGCAGGTTGCTCCCGGTTTATCTGTGCCGCATTGACTTCATTTTTCCTCAGTCAATTCGAAACAACAACAGTAGTCCCGCTCGCCGCAGCAATTCTGGTCTTTTCCTGCTTCGGGATTTTCTCGTATTTGCGTCTTCGCAGGTCCGGGTTTTCAAACTCAGCAGCAGACAAGCTCACGAATACAAGCGCTCAGGCAGCCAGCTCATCCCGCTGATCCCGCGCCACTTCCTCAAACATCCAGTCACGAAAGGCCTTGACGTTTGGTTGATCAAGTCCCCCTTGCGGGCACACCACATAATAACAAAAGGGTGCAATCAACGCGGTTTTAAAAGGACGCACAAGACGGCCCGCTTTGAGATCGTCTTCGACCAGTGCCCCACGGCCAAGCAGTATTCCCTCTCCCTGGACCGCCGCCTGAACTCCAAGACTGCTGGATTCATAAACAGGCCCGCGTGTGTGATCAATTGTATCAACCTGACAGTCTTCCAGACAGACCCGTAACCAGTCTTCCCAGCTCACCATGAAGTCCTTATGAAAGTCATGGTGGATCAAGGTGTAATGTTTAAGTTCTGTCGCGCAGTCCAGCGACACGCCACCTTTTAACAATTCCGGGCTGCAAACAGGAAACACTGCTTCCTGCATGAGCAATTCTGTCACAAGACCTGGATATTTTCCAAGTCCGTAACGCACAGCTATGTCAATTCCATCTGTCGTAAAATTAGCCTGTTCCACCGAGGTGGAAATACGTAAATCAATTTTGGGATGTTGTGCACGAAACCGGGATAATCGTGGCAGAACCCAAAGGGCAGCAAAGGAATCCAGTGTAGAAAAATTGAGCACTCCGCTCGAACATCTTTCAACCGTATTCGCAGTCGCTTGTGCCAGGTCCTGAAGCACTCCGCGAACTTCTTCTGCATATCGTCGCCCTGTCGGTGTGAGCGATACGGACCTGACAGCCCGTTGAAACAATTTCACACCCAGATAGTCCTCAAGACGCGCAATAGCTCTGGAGACAGCTCCATGTGTCACATGCAATTCATCCCCTGCTTTTGAGAAACTCAAATGCCGGGCGGCCGCTTCAAATGACTTCAGGGAATTAAGTGGCGGTAGATCCAGTGCCATTTAAACGCCTCTTCAATTGACTTGTTCAACACCGGTTATGTGTGAATTATATTCACTTATATGATGACTGATTTTTGTTTGTAAAGAGCCGCCGAACGACACCTGTATCGGACAATTCCCCGATCGCTGGCTCTTGCGAAAACAGCATGGGAATTAATCACGCCCACCGATAACATGGCAAACGACCAATTGCGTCTTTTCCGGAGGCCACTTACCTGGTATTACGGAAAGATAGCCCGGTCAGGGCATGATACTTAAAACGGTCAGGGTCGGGAAACGGAGGCGCATGATTAACCGGATGAATCTACGGCAAAAAATTCTATTACTGGCAACAGTCCCGTTGATCCTTGCCGTTTCTGCCATCACCCTGCTTGGGTCATATCAGGCGCGCACGCTTTCAAACGAAGTCACCAGCTCATTTGAGCGCAATATGCTCAATGCCAAAAAGTCCGAACTGGTGAATTATCTTAGCCTGGCAACCACATCTATTCGGCATATTTATCAAAATGCAGACGCTGATGATGAAGTCGCCAAGGCAAGGGTCCGGACAATCCTGACAGCTTTGACTTATGGACCTGACGGATATTTTTTCGTTTATGATTTTAAAGGCAACAGCCTTGTACATCCGCGGCAACCGCATCGTGTTGGCAAAAACTGGTGGGAACTGCGCGACCCGGAAGGCAATCCTGTGATCCAGCACTTAATCGTTGAAGCGCGAAATGGTGGGGGATTCCATAGGTATCTTTGGGAAAAACCATCATCCGGTGAAATTGTCAGTAAAATCGGTTATGCAATCGCTCTTGATAAATGGCAATGGATGCTGGGCACCGGCCTCTATATCGACAGCGTGAAGGCCCAGGGCGAAGCGGTTGAGGACGAAATAACCGAACGTATCCAACAGACATCGCTTATCATTCTTGTCATCACATTCAGTTCCATCGTGATCATTTTTACCACCGGAATTGCCATCAATCTGCATGAGCGGCATCTGACAGATGTAAAATTGAAACAACTAACACACCGGATTATTGAAACCCAGGAAGAAGAACGCGGCCGTGTCGCGCGTGAACTTCATGATGGCATCAGTCAGGTTCTTGTTGCAGTTAAATATGCATTGGAGCTGGCGCTCAAAAAGGCCCGGTTAAAAGAT
>JAESRR010000246.1 GCA_016764535.1 Cohaesibacteraceae bacterium
CCCGGGCATCAAGTGTGGGCAATGCTTCACCCGCCACATTCTGAATTGCACAAACCGGGATACCCATCGCACTGAGCGCAAATATGGGGAAAAGTGTTTCCAGATGTTCGGCAACAAGTCCACGGTTGGCCAACATGATTCGCGCCCGGTCTGCCTCGTCATCTTCCAGATCCGTCAAAAAACTTCTATTTCCTGGCAAGCGTATTAACTGAATATTTTTAGCAACGCCTTTGGCCAAAGCCTGTGGATCATCAATGTCGGCAATTTCGGTGACAATTTCCCGGGAAGAAACAAGGATGTTTCGAACTTTCACCGGAATTTCGGGAATAATTGTATTGCCAACATGAAACGTTCCAAACAGATGAGATATTGCTCCATCCGGCGTTTCAATTCGCCACAATAATCCTTGTCCGTTTTCTATCTGTGCTGCTCTGGTTTGAATTTTGGCAAATGTAACGGGATCACGGGTTTCCAGGTCAACAAGCGCATTTTTACCGGTGCATACTCCAGAGACGGCAACACCACACAGCAATCCCAAAAATCCGACTGCAACAATGAACTTTCGACATAAAAACATACCGGTACTCCGAAATTACAAAATCAATCCTTGTACGAAGACAATTTGATACCTTCGCGATAATTCTCTTCAGGCACTTCTCGCACGACCGCCTGTCCACATTTCATAACACCTTCTCCGGCGTCAAATGCATAAGTGGGTGATCCGTACAAATCCCATCCTTCAGATATTGCCTTGCTCACTTTATGACAAAACACAGAATCATCGATTTCAGTCAGGAGACGATAAAGTTTCATGGATTACCTTTTCGGGACTTCGCCCGGATATCAAGAATTTTTGCAACTTCAACAATACGTTTGGCAGACACAGCATGTAAATGTTCCACCATCTTTCCATCAATGGCTACAACACTGGAGTTACTATTTTCCGGCTTCAAAAATTCATCCAGAATTTTTTGGCTCCAGCTCACCGCATCCATGGATGGAGAAAACATTTCATTGCAGATATCAATTTGCGAAGGGTGGATCAGGCTCTTCCCGTCCATCCCCATGTCGAGGCCTTGTCTGCATTCTTTATCAAACCCGTCAAGGTTCCGAAAATCATTAAAAACACCGTCAACACAATCAAGATTGTTGGCTCTTGCAGCAAGTAATACCTGCATCAGCCAACCGATAACAAATTGCCGGTCACCTGATAATGCGGCACCGGTTTCCTTTGCGAGGTCATTTGTACCCAGCACCAGGCAAGAAAGTTTATAATCCACATCCTCGTTCCGCACGAGAGATGCAATATCCAGAACCGCCACCGGTGTTTCAATCATTCCCCAAATAGCAAGATCAACTGATGCACCATTCAATTTCAATATCTGCCTAACCTGAAGTAATTGTTGTTTTTTCTCCAGCTTGGGGACCAACAATGCGTCGACGCCAGTCAATTTTGCAAAACATACAATATCATCGGCAAACCATTTACTGTCATTGGCATTGACCCGCACAATAACCTCACGATCTTCAAATCCACCTTCAGCAAGTGCTGTGGCGACTTGATCACGCGCTTCAATTTTTTTTGCAGGAGCAACCGAATCTTCCAGATCAAAAATAATGCAATCGACGTCCAGCACGCGTGCCTTCACAATTGCGCGCAAATTTGAGCCAGGCAAATAAAGCACCGATCGGCGAGGTCTGTATGGCATATTGGCTCCTGTTCAACTTTGAACTAGCATGACAACGAACAAGTGCAAATCCCTCAATTCAGGTTAAACGAGGTGCTGCATGCAAAAAATGCACTCCTGCATGACTTGGTCTGAACGTCGTTTTCCAGTAAGCGACTTGAGAAGGATTATTTGAGGACCCGTTCATGCAATCAGCAGACATCGTAATTATTGGTGGCGCCATAATGGGTTCCAGCCTTGCCTGGTTTTTGAAGCACGAACGACAGTTTAAAGGTCGCGTTATTGTAATCGAGCGGGATTTGAACTTTACCCGGGCGTCTACCACTCTCTCGGCCGCCTCCATCAGGCAACAATTCTCGACAAGAGAAAATATCGCTTTGTCTCAATTTGGATTGCAATTCATTAAATCTCTCAGGGAGCGTTTTGGTGGGGAAGCTGATGTCGGTTTTGATGAAGGTGGTTATTGCATTCTCGCCCAAAATGAAGGCCTGCCTGTCCTCGAAAAAAATATCAAACTACAGCGCGAGATGGGCGCTGATATTATATTGATGGACCCATCAACTCTCAAAAAAAGATATCCCTGGATGAACACTGACGATCTTGCAGGCGCAGGCGTTGGGCTTTCTGGTGAAGGCTGGTTTGATGCCCATATGTTGCTTGATCTCTTCCGCAAGGGCGCAAAACATGCCGGTGCAGAATATTTGAATGATGATGTTGTCGGAATAAAAACCCAAAACGACCATGTAACCGCTGTAACGCTCGCGTCAGGCGAAGAAATCGCTTGCGCTTCGCTTGTAAATGCAGCTGGTGCATGGTCCGGGTCTGTTTCTCGATTGGCAGGAATTACACTACCTGTAGAACCTCGCAAACGGACTGTATTTGTCATTCACTGCCGTACGCCGGTCCCCGATATGCCGTTACTTGTAGACACATCAGGTGTCTGGGTTCGCCCCGAAGGGGATTATTTTATTTCCGGGGCTTCACCCAAACATGGCCAATCGGACCCACGTCCGGATCACAGCGATTTCGAACCGGAGTACGAACAATTTGAAAACATCGTCTGGCCGTCACTATACGAACGGATTCCCGCGTTCGAAGCTATAAAAATGAATAGCGCCTGGGCCGGACATTATGAAATGTGTCTGTTGGATCATAACGCGATTATTGGCCCGCATCCAGATATTACAAATTTCCATTTCATGACTGGATTTTCAGGACACGGCTTGCAGCATGCTCCAGGTGTTGCCGAAACACTCTCCCGGTTTTTAGTTGATGGATCGTGGGGACCTCTTGACCCGTCCCTGTTTGGGTATGAAAGAATACGGGATAACAAACCAGTATTCGAATTGAATGTAATCTAAAGCATGTTGCGCCTGATCCAGTCCGGTTCCGGTGTAAAATCGGGAAAATCACATGAACCAGCAAATCATTAAGCCGCCCGTCCTTGTGATATCAAGCCACGTTGCAGCAGGTATGGTCGGCAATCGTGCGCTTTCATTCACTCTGGAACGAATGGGACATCCTGTTTGGGAAATTCCGACGGTTACAATGCCATGGCATCCTGGACATGGCCCCGCGAAACGCTTTGCTACAGATCCTGATCAATTTGATTCCATGTTGGCCGACCTTTCGTCCCACCCGCATCTTGGCGCATTGGCAGGCATCATCTCGGGATATCCCGGACACAAGGATCAGGCAAAATCCCTGGCTCAATTTATCACCAGGGCAAAACAGGCCAATCCTGATCTCGTTTATGTATGTGATCCGGTTATCGGCGATGAAAACGGTCTATATGTGCCGCAAGATATTGCACAAACAATCCGGGACATCCTTTTACCACTTGCTGATTACATGACACCAAACAGGTTTGAACTGGCCTGGTTAACGGAAACACAATTCGAAAATAATTCCGATATTGTTGATGCCGTTCGGCACTGGCCCGATAAAACTGTGCTTGTCACTTCGGCTTTTGCAATGATGCGAAATTCCATTGCAAATCTAATGATCACACCAAACCGGTGTCTACTTGCCGAACACCGATTGGTACCCGGAGTGGCAAATGGTACTGGCGACCTCACATCTGCGTTATTTCTTGCCAATATTCTTTCCGGTTTGAGTGACGAAAAGTTGCTGAAAACCACCATATCCAGCGTCTTTGAAATTGCGCATCGATCTGCTTCAGCAGGTTTTCGCGATCTCGCCCTCGCAACCTATCAGGATCGAATGGTACATCCGATGGCAATGGTGTCTATTCGTAGTCTGGAAACGAGAGATCGATCGTAGGATAATATATTCCGCAACTGCTTTCCCGGCTAAAGATTAATCCTGCCCGAACATCAACCATAAACCAATGTCCACACTCTTGTGCCAACCCGGGCGTGACAGCAGGGGCATCCTCATGCCAGTCTGCGGACTGGACAGGATCGCCGGGGGCTACAAGTGATACCAGACAGGGATGTAATTCGTGAAGCGGAGATCAGGCTTCGTGGACATATTCGCAAGACACCAACGATCGACATTTCAGGCAAACCTTTTGGTCTGGCCAAACCTGTTTCTCTGAAACTTGAGTATTTGCAACACTCCGGATCTTTCAAGGCACGCGGTGCCTTCAACAATTTATTGTCTCGCAAAGTTCCAAAATCGGGCATCGCTGCTGCATCAGGCGGAAACCATGGTGCTGCGGTTTCCTACGCCGCCGGAAAACTGGGTGTATCGGCACGTATTTTTGTACCGACAATTTCCAGCCCGGTAAAAATCGACGCGATCAAACGAAACGGCGCCCATGTTGTAGTCGATGGTGACCGGTATGCTGATGCTCTTGCCAATTGCGAAGCATGGCAAACCGAATCAGGATCACTGGGTATCCACGCATATGACGGCTTCGAAACCATTGTTGGACAGGGCACCACGGCTCTTGAATGGGAACAACAGGCTGGACCTTTTGATACAGTGCTTGTCGCGGTTGGCGGAGGTGGGCTGATTTCAGGAATGGCCAGCTGGTTCGGAAACAAAACAAATATTATTGCAGTCGAGCCCGAAACCAGCTGTGCACTTGATGCGGCGATTAGAGCTGGAAATCCAGTGAATGTATCCGTTTCAGGTATTGCAGCAGATTCGCTGGGAGCCAGGTCAATTGGCGAGAAACCATTTAAAATCCTCAAGGACATGATTGATGACGTTGCTCTTGTGACTGACAAGGCAATTCTCGCTGCGCAACAAACACTTTGGAGAGAATTCAGGATCGCTGCCGAGCCTGGCGGCTGTGCCGCCTGGGCTGCATTGCAATCACATGCCTGTCAACCTGCGCCGAACGAACGTGTTGGCATTCTGATTTGTGGTGGAAACACCAATTTGTGGTCACTTGCTGAAATGCAGTAATTAGTAAATCCCATAGACGATTTCTGTAAACCGCATATAACGGAAACCCGAATGACACTATTTCCAGATCATTTGATCGAAGGTTACAAGAGCTTTCGCGACGGTAGGTTAAGCGACGAGCGTCAAAGATATCAGCAACTTGCTGAAGGTCAGAAGCCCAAGGTAATGATCATTGGATGCTGTGATAGTCGAGCTGCACCGGAAACCATTTTCAATACCGGACCAGGAGAACTCTTCGTTGTCCGCAATGTTGCCAACCTTGTCCCGCCCTACGAACTGGGAGGCGAATATCACGGTACATCCGCAGCTCTGGAATTTGCGGTACAGGCCCTTAAAGTCGAAAATATCGTGGTTATGGGCCATGGAAGATGTGGTGGAATATCGGCATTTCTTTCAAAAAACCAGCGCCCGTTATCGCCAGGTAATTTCATCGGAAAGTGGGTTTCGCTGATTGAGCCCGCGAAAACCAGCGACAAGCTGGAAGCACTCAATCGACCGGAACTTGATGAACAGGGCAAACTGGAACGTACTTCAATAATTCAGTCTATCGCCTATCTGAGAACTTTCCCCTGTGTAGATATCCTGGAACGCCGTGGTGATCTTAAACTACATGGTGCCTGGTTTGATATTTCCAACGGGGAACTGGAGATATTTGATGAAGATAACGGTACATTCATACCCGCACCCGATCTCTAAAACCGGTAATTCTTTCAGGCATCAATCTTAAAAACAATCATATGCCGGACCGGTAAATCGATCCGGCATATGTAAAATATTCAAAATCAGGCGGCGTTTTTGTTGCGTGGCTGCACGAGACCCTTGTTGATCAATGTCTCGGCAATCTGAATTGTATTCAGAGCAGCACCCTTGCGCAAATTATCAGATACAACCCAGATATTAAGGCCATTTTCAACCGTAGGATCTTCGCGGATGCGACTGATATAGGTCGCGTCTTCACCGGTCGCTTCATAGGGAGTGATGTATCCACCATCTTCCCGTTTATCGATGACCAGACAGCCTGGAGATTCACGTAACATATCGCGACATTCTTCCGCAGATAACGGGTTTTCCATCTCAATATTTACGGCTTCGGAATGACTTACAAAAACCGGTACACGTACAGCTGTACAGGTAACTTTAATTTGTGGATCGAGAATTTTTTTGGTTTCGGCAACCACTTTCCACTCTTCCTTGGTGGAACCATCATCCATAAACACATCGATGTGAGGAATGACATTGAACGCAATCCGTTTTGTAAACTCCCGGGATTCGATCGGATCATTCACGAACACAGCGCGGGTTTGTTCAAACAACTCATCCATCGGCGCCTTGCCACCACCGGACACAGATTGATACGTCGAAACAACAACGCGTTTGATTTTCGCCCTGTCATGAATTGGTTTGAGGGCAACAAGTAATTGTGCTGTCGAGCAATTTGGATTGGCAATGATATTCATGCGATCATTTTTTTTCATATACGTATCAAGCACATGAGAATTGACTTCGGGAATAATCAGCGGAACACGCTCGTCATATCTCCAGCACGAAGAATTATCGACCACAATACAGCCCATCGCACCAATTTTTGGTGACCATTCCCTGGAAATGTTTGAACCTGCCGACATGAGGGCAAAATCGGTATCCGAGAAATCATAATGTTCAAGGGCTTTTACCTTCAGGGTTCTATCACCAAAAGAAACTTCCCTGCCGACACTGCGTCTTGATGCAAGTGCCACAACTTCATCAGCAGGAAATCCACGCTCGGCGAGAATATCCAGCAATTCATGGCCCACGTTTCCTGTGGCACCAACAACTGCGATCTTGTAACCCATGGGGTAACTCCAAATCCTTTTTGCTCCCTCACCGCAACCCGTAATGGCTGCAGCCTGATCTCCCTCGAACCCGGGGGAGACGACGGGCAGAGAGAAACAGCTTAAACTGTTGTTTTGGTGGTCTTTGTCGTGAAGGTATGTTTGGTAATGGCAAACGACATCGTGTCCGGCAAGGAGCCGCACATTCTGTTCATTTGTGTCATCTTAAATGCCATAACCATAAAACTCTCTTTTCAGCGGGATGGTTTTGGCGCGCAACAGCAAAATTGTCAAGCATTGCATGGAAATTCTGGCCAGAACGATTTCTTCCTGCTAGTGTCCGCGCGATTGTAACATGGTCCCCTGAATAGATATGGCTAAACCAGAAAACACAAACAAAAGAAAATCAGACCAGATTTTGCGTCGTGTAGATGCAGAATCGGAGCAAATTGGCACGTCTTCTTTTGCCCGTGTGGCTAACAAGGCCAAAGATCATTTTTCTGCCGTTGATATCGATGAAAAGGATTCAATCGAAGTCTGGGGCACGCGGCTTGGACGCGGTCTCGCGTTAATTGTTATGTTTTTTCTGATTTATTATCTTGCAAACCAGCTCGGTCTTCTAAATCGATGAAGCTCTGTTAACTCCTTCAAATTATTCATTCCAGTTTGATCAGAACAATTTCTAACAACCCGCGCTCCCGCGCGTTTATTCCGATACATGGCCACAGGAGATTTATTATGGCTGCAACTATTTTTATTGATGGCGAAGCTGGGACAACAGGTCTTCAGATCCGTGATCGCCTGCTCAATCGCCGCGATTTAAATTTTTTGCAACTTGATGACAATCTGCGCAAAGACCCAAAAGCACGCAAGCAAGCGATCAACGCTGCTGATATTGCCATTTTGTGTTTGCCGGATGATGCTTCTCGTGAAGCAGTTGCAATGATTGAAAATGATACAACACGGATCATTGATGCCTCTTCTGCTCACAGAACAGTTGACGGATGGACTTATGGATTTGCCGAGATGTCGCCGGGACAGCGCGAGGCCATAAGGAATGCGCGTTTCGTGACCAATCCGGGGTGTTATCCGCAAGGATTGATTGCGCTTGTCCGACCTTTGATCGAAGCAAAACTTATTCCAGCCGATTTTCCCGTCACCATGAACGCCATTTCCGGATATACGGGCGGTGGCAAGGCCATGATCGCGCAATACGAAGAGGGTGATCAATCGGTTTACTGGCCATATGGATTGACCATGACCCATAAACATTTCCCGGAAATGGAAAAATACGCAGGGTTGACGGTGCCGCCATTGTTTCAGCCTGCGGTTGGCCCCTATGCGCAAGGCATGATGAATTCTGTACCTTTGCAACTGGGACAACTTGCAACCAAAACTTCCTATCGGGATTTGCATGCCTGTCTTGCCGGTCGCTACCAGGCTGAAGAGTTCATCGAAGTCGCACCTCTCGAGGATAATGCGGCGATTGACGGGCTTTCACCTGAAGCGCTAAATGGCACCAACATGATGCGACTGCATATCTTTGGAAATGAAGATCGGGAACAGGCCATATTGATGGCAATATACGACAATCTGGGCAAGGGCGCTTCCGGCGCTGCTGTTCAAAATATGAATATTATGCTGGGTACAAACGAAGCTGACAGCTTGGCGCTTGTGTAATTCCTGCAGGAAAAGGACCTATATCGGATGGAAAAATTCACTTCGCTGACCAGCTCGGCTGCACCCATGCCGCTGATCAATATCGACACCGATATGATCATTCCAAAACAATTTCTGACAACGATCGAACGTACCGGGCTTGGTAAATCTTTATTCTACGAAATGCGTTTTGACGAAGATGGCAATGAAAATCCCGATTTCATTCTCAACAAAAAAAATTATAGAAATGTCAAAATCCTCGTAGCTGGCGACAATTTTGGATGTGGTTCAAGCCGGGAACACGCACCCTGGGCTTTGCTCGATTTTGGTATTCGCTGCGTCATATCCACCAGTTTCGCTGACATCTTCTACAACAACTGTTTCAAAAACGGCATCTTGCCTGTTCGCGTGACAGAGGCGCAGCTTGATGACCTGATGAAGGACGCTGAACGCGGTGCCAATGCGACAATCTCGATAGACCTGGAAAAGCAGACCATAAAAGGTCCTGACGGTGGAACGATTACGTTTGAAGTTGATGCTTTCAAAAAACATTGTCTGCTCAATGGGCTTGATGATATCGGCCTGACAATGGCCAAAACCGACGGCATTGATACATTCGAAGCAAATATGAGTGAATCCCGTCCCTGGATCTAGAATTGGTTCAGGAATTCAACACAGGCTGGTGGCGGTTGACGGCACCGGCCTTTTTTATGATCATATCTTCCCACGTGACCTACTTGAAATTCCCCCCGATTTGCCGGAGCCCCACATGCCCAGAAAACAAATTTCAACCGGATCCCCCATGGAAAAAACGGCTGGATATTCGCGTGCAATAATCGACGGTGACTGGTGTTTTATCTCCGGTACCACAGGGTACGATTACACAACCATGCAAATGCCGAAAGACGTGGAATCCCAGGCACGCAATTGTTTCAAAACAATTATGCAAACACTGGAACAGGAAGATTTTTCCCTGACTGATATCGTCCGTGTTCACTATTACGTAACTTCGCGCCAGAATGCAGATACACTTTTCCCGGTTTTCGGGGAATATCTTGGAGAGATACGCCCGGCAGCCACCCTTATCATTTGTGATTTGCTTACAGAAGAAATGAAAATCGAGATTGAGGTGACAGCCAAAAAATTATCGTGACACATTAAATTATGCATGTTATGTGAGATAATCAAACCCTTGATTGGAAATATGCATGACTACAGCACGACTTGATGGTCTCGACTTCGCCCGGTTTTTAGCATTTGTCGGGATGCTGATTGTCA
>JAESRR010000247.1 GCA_016764535.1 Cohaesibacteraceae bacterium
TCAGAGATGATCAGAATAACTTCTTTTAGTTGTTTGGCCTGAATATGCTGATAGAAAACCGAGTCAATATCCTGTTGACCCTTCTTTATTCGTTCACATGCTGCCCGAGCGACCAGCATTCTCTTTAGGTCAGAGATTTGTTCCATGGAAAGCTGCTTGGAGCCACGGGGAGCGATGCGCTGCCCCCTTTCTCCATTTAAAGTGATCAGAAGGCGTGCCTGGCCGTAGTGTGGCAGATGAGGCATAATCAACAAGGCGGTTTGCAGCGGCATGGATGTTCGCCTGCAAATAGAATCCAGTACCAGCCCGCTATTTCCTGCGAGTCGTGCTGTTTGTTCATATCCCTTGTCCGAGATCTGCGCCGTCGGATTGGTCAGCACCGCCGAGACAATATCTTCTTCTGCCCGCCCGATTAAATATCCTGTTACATTCGTGGAAATGTTATGACGTCGTGCAATATCAATTCGGTGTTGTGGGTGTGCTTTTTCAGCTATCGCAATCAAATCATCGTCGGAAAAACCCGGATATTGTCCAATAACTGTTTCCGCGACCTGAATGTCATCCAGCGCAAAGAAGGTCATCAGGTTTTTTGGTGCATTGGCAATTTTTGAAAATTGCAGGGCAATTGCTCGCCTCTCGGGCGTTTCCACCATTGGGCACAACACGGTTAAAAGTTCGTCAAAGAGGCGAGCTTCTATTACGTTATTATCGTTGGCTTGTTCGCGAAACAATTCAACAAGCTTGGCGAATAACAGTTGCCGTTGCTGCACCGAATTGTTTCTCGCCAGAGTTTCCAGTTCTTTTTTTAGCTGCATAGTCCCGGCCTGATTCCAATTCCATTGCTTACTATGTTGAACGATCGGTATGAAAAAAAGCTGAATCACGCAACGTTATTGTGAAAACTTGTAAGGCGTTGAAATTCAAATCATATTTCAAAAATTAGACTAAAGTATACACCGCCTTTGGCGGGAAACCGAAATAATTTGCGATTTATGGTGAGGGTGTACTCTGCAATTATTGTTTTTTTGGTGCCCGATCAGTCGCAGGATCACCATTGACAGACATGTAAAACACGGGCAAATCAATTGCTTCCATTCCGGTCGGGATCCAAAGTCTGGCTCGATCTGTATTCACTGTTGCAATTATTTTTTTGAGGTCAGTTTATGAACCCCGTTCTGGTCGAAGTAACGCGTGGTAATACGATTGAGAGTGTTCATCATGGGGCCATTGCGGTCGTCGATGCCAATGGAAAGACTGTTGTTGAAATCGGTGATATTGATGTGCCGGTTTTCCCAAGATCGGCAATCAAGGGATTGCAGGCCATTCCTTTGGTTGAATCAGGCGCAGTTGATAAATTCAATTTGCCATTGGAGGCTCTGGCGATTGCATGTGCATCCCACAATGGCGAACAACGACATGTAGATACTGCGGCGGCGATGCTCAGTGCCGCAGGGTTAAATGAAGATGCATATGAATGCGGTGTTCATTGGCCTAAAAGAGTAGAGGACCATGCACATTTGCATGCTGCAGGTGGTCCAGGACAACTTCATAACAATTGTTCGGGTAAACATGCCGGATTTTTATGTGCGTCTGTTGCCCTGGGGCTAGACACACACGGTTATGTAGAAGAGAGCCACCCCCTGCAGCGGGAAGTGAAAGCAGTGCTGGAAGCAATGTCCGGTGTGGTTCACGAGCAGGATGTTTGTGGCCGGGACGGGTGTTCAATCCCGACATATGCGATACCTCTTCGGAATGCTGCGTTGGCATTTGCCAGATTTGGTACAGGCGTTGGTCTCGATAAATCACGAGCGACAGCAGCAAAACGTATCCGCGAGGCTGTTGCCGCAGCGCCTTTTATGGTCGCTGGTACAGGTCGTTTTTGCACAAGTGTGATGGATTTATTTGGTGAGCGGGCTTTCGTTAAAGTTGGTGCCG
Organism: Cohaesibacteraceae bacterium; assembly: GCA_016764535.1. Taxonomy (GTDB): domain Bacteria; phylum Pseudomonadota; class Alphaproteobacteria; order Rhizobiales; family Cohaesibacteraceae; genus JAESRR01. The sequence continues at coordinate 1,936 of JAESRR010000247.1, forward strand.
AAGGCGTTTTTTGTGCATCTTTGCCGGAATTGGGTCTTGGTGTTGCGCTCAAATGCTCGGATGGTGGTGTTCGTGCAGCTGAAGTACTAATGGCAGCTGTATTGGCGGCAAAACTGTCTTCGACAGAAGCAGAGAAAGCATCATTAACGCCACATTTGTTACAAAAACTTGAAAACTGGCGTGGATTTCATGTTGGCGATGTTCGTCTATCTGATGGTGTGATGCACCAATTGCGCAATTCCTGAATTCTGAAAGGATAGTTGAATGTACCCGGATCTTGCTTTTGGATTTACCAATGCAATCTGTCGAAAACCATCCATTTCGGTAAAAAATGGATTGCGTGACAGCCAACTTGGGCTGGATCCTGATCCTGTTGTGTTTGCAGATGAACATTCAGCATATGTCAGTGCATTGAAGAATGCCGGGCTGACTGTGAAATTACTTGAGCCAAGTGAGCAATATCCAGATTCTGTTTTTGTTGAGGATCCATGTCTTTGTCTACCTGATTGTGCGATTGTTTTACGTCCCGGCGCTCTGTCTCGCGCAGGTGAGGCGGAACTGATGAACCCGGTATTGGTAGAAGAGTTCGACGATATTCTGCATCTGAGTGGTCCTGGATTTGTTGATGGTGGCGATATAATGGTTACCAACAGCGAAATTCTTGTTGGCCTTTCAGCCCGAACGGACAAGGCAGGATTTCAGGAACTCGCGGAACTTGTTGTTTCAAGGGGATACAGGGCACGTTTGCTTCAGACTCCCAAAGATGTGTTACATTTCAAAACGGCATCCAGCATTCTCTCGGGGGAAACTGTTTTTGCAACGAGGCAGATGATTAAAGCCGGTGTTTTTGAGGGTTATAAAACGATTGAAGTACCCGAAGGTGAAGAGCCTGCTGCGAATGCGGTAAGGATTAATGACATTGTGTTGCTCTCGTCCGGGTATCCAAAAACTAGAGATTTATTGCAAGAACATGGCTTCACGACCATTTCTCTTTCAGTGGGAGAAGCAGCAAAAGTAGATGGCGGGCTGTCTTGTATGTCTTTGCGATACAGGAAGAAATGAGCCAATTATAATCGAGGGATAATGGCTGCCTGAACGGAATTCGGGATTGGTTGGTAATTCTTGGCGGAATGTGAACTGGACCAATCGCGCCACGTCCATCAAATTGATATGATTGGTTTAAATAGATTTAGATCGTGTGACGAATACTACAATTCTACTATATTTGGATTATCCAGGCGCGCTGAAACATGCTCGCTTTTTTTGCTGACTTCCGCGGATGTCCTCAACGGTGCGACAGTGCTATTTACACCCGTTACCGGTTTTGTTGGTTTTGCAGATGGAAACAGGCGAACTTTTTTGGAGATGGAAGGCGGAGTCAGTTCGTAAATCTGGTGCAGGACAGAATCGACATCATCTCCAAAAAATGGTTTTTGTAGAAATGCCGCAATACCGGTGTCTTGTGCGCGGCGTACCATATTAAGTTTAAGATCTGTTGACATCAGTATTATTCTGGCATCCGGATTTGAAGTTAGAAGCAGTTTTGAAGCTTCTATGCCATCAAGACCAGGCATATTGTAATCCATGAAAACAATATCAAAAGAACCTTCTCTACATTTTTGAAATGCTGCTGCACCGCTAAGGGCTTCGGATATTTCAAGGCGAAACTGGCTGGTTTCAAGCACTTTGCGTACGACTTTATGAACAACCATTGAATCGTCGACCACAAGAGCACGCCGTTTTAACGAAAGACGATCCTGATGGCTGAGAATACGAAGAATATCTTTTTCAGTAAATGGTTTGACTAAATAGTCATACGCCTGGGAATTGGATGCTATTTTTTTGCGTTTTTCATCAATTTCGGTCGACATCATAACCGTGAATGTTTTAACGCCTTTTTTTCGGGCGTCATGCAATGCCTTCAGGCCCGAAAATCCCGGCATGTTTACATCAATGAATGCAAGCTCAAACTTGCCGGTTTCGAGCGCGGTCCTACAATCCGGACCGTTATCTACTTCGGTAATTTTTAATGGTAGCACTGATTTTGCCAGTGCGATTTTAAAGATTTTGCGAATTACGGATGAATCATCGGCAATCAGCACATTCTTTGCTATTATTGCAGACATCGGAAAAAACAACCCCCCAAGTTGTTTGAGGAATTTAGGACCAATAGGTATACAAACAGTGAAGTATTCATGCTGTCTGATGAGGTGATTTTAACAACAACAATTAGTCCAGATAAATCAAAGACTTTTGGTTAAGTGTGATTATTCTGAATTGTTAAATGTTTGAAATTTTGAGAGTCAGATACTGTCAAATCACCTGTGACTTTTTCATACCAGCGAAAACCGGATATCGCATGCTCGCGTGATTTTGTGATGATATTGCTTGTAATGACAGCAGCCCCGGAGCCCTCAACTACTGTTACCGCGATGCCGTTTCGACATTTGCGTATGGTATTCCCGACAGCTGTCACGTCACGTAAATAGGGCCCCCATCCAAGTGCAATTCCATCGAGGGCACAGTTCTCGACGACATTGCCAATGAGTGTTGTGTCAGCTTCAGCGCCAATGCCGGTACCGTACAGGGTGTTTTCTATAGGGACCGCGGAATTGCCTACAATGTTACGTACGATGTTATTGGAACAAACCGCCAGGTGCCCACCTTCGTTAAAGTTTGCCATTGAAATTCCGCCTGCTGCAGTATCGACAATATTGCCGGTGATGACAGAACCGGAAAATGAAAATTCCGAAAAAATCGCAACTTCCCCAAGGCGTTTGACAGTGTTATTTGCGATCTGTGTATTGTCACAACTATTCACACGAATTGCCGAAAACACACAGTCAGAGATCAAATTGCCTGAAATGATTGTGCCATGGGCCCTGAAGACATTTATCCCGTTACCATGCTGTCCGGTTCCTCCCGAAACCGATTTGATGTTTTCAATTCTATTGCCTGTAATGATTGTTCCATCTGGTCCTGCGGTCCATCGATGCACCAGGATCCCACCGTTTCCCGCCTGACGAATAATGTTGTCAGTGATCGACAGGTTTTTGGATTCAATTGCATAAACAGCAACATCCGCGGCTCCAAAAATATCGCAATGATGAATTCTGCCTGAACTTCGTAATAGTTGAATGCCAACTTTACTGCTGCCCACAATCTGACAGTTCTCCAGAATGCAATCTGACACATTGGTAAAAGACAGTAACGCTGGCGCATAACCGGCGAGTTTGCGATTACTCCCGTCAATCACAATGCCTTCAATGCGAATTTGCTCCGTGTTTTCAGAAAGTATCATGTGCCCGTCGCCAGAGTAGACTAGGTGTGTCTGGCCAGGAACACCAACAATCTGTGTTCCACTCTGGAATTTCAAATTTGATACTGCGTAACGTCCTGCGGGCAAAAAAAGTGGTTTTCCCCGTGCTCTGGCAGTGTCAATTGCGTTTTGGATCAAAGTACTTTGATCATCAAGAGCGCCGGGGATTATGCCAAGGGAACTGCCATCCAGAGAGCCTCGCAATTGAGCGGCAAGGATAGGTGCGGATTTTGAAGCAGCAGTCGCGAGTGTCAGTCCCGTTGCTCCCAATATCAGGGATTTGAGAAAACCGCGTCGGCCAGGAAGAAATTGTTTGTTCCATTTTTGCACACTAATGTCCTTTCGCCCGGAAGTTCTGGATATTCAGGATAATCAAGCAAAACGTGTGCCAGCTTTGCATTGGCGGCTGTTGAACCAAAAACAGGGTTAAATTGTAAATTTGATATGTGTTGGCGGTTTAAATGTCGATGAAATTCAGGAGGCCCCAAAATTTGGCAAATTCATCATTATTTGATCTACGGCCAATGAAGCCGGGATTTTTCCAGCCCTGACTTTGTTTTCAAGCTCGGAAACGAGAAATCCAATGGATGGATGGTCGCGCACCAGGCCGACAAGTCTCTCTTCCAGCAATTGCTGCATCCAGCTTACCTGTTGTATTTTTCTGTTGTCATACCATTCTCCACTGGCTTGCATTTGATCGCGAAATGAACAAATTTCCTGCCACAGGTCGTCAAGGCCTTCATTATGCATTCCAGAAATGGTCATAACCGGTGGAGCCCAGGTCGTACTTTTTGGAGTTAGTATGTGGAGGGCAGAACGATAATCCGCCGCCGCCGCTGTTGCTCTGGATGTTCCGTCCCCGTCAGCTTTGTTGACAGCAATAAGATCCGCGATTTCCAGTATGCCTTTTTTGATACCCTGAAGTTCATCGCCGGCTCCTGGTAGCATCAGCACCAGAAAAAAATCGACCATATTTGCGACAGCTGTTTCTGATTGCCCAATACCGACGGTTTCGACAATGATAACATCATATCCGGCAGCTTCGCATAACAGCATCGTTTCACGTGTGCGTGCAGTTACGCCGCCCAAAGTGCCCGCAGAGGGAGAAGGACGAATGAATGCTCGCGGATCGCGCGATAGAAATTCCATGCGCGTTTTATCACCAAGAATACTACCGCCGGTTCGAGTAGATGAGGGATCGACAGCAAGTACAGCTACCTTGAGGCCGGTACTTGTAAGTTGCCGACCAAATGTATCAATAGTCGTTGATTTGCCAACACCGGGAACTCCCGTAATGCCGAGGCGTATTGCATTGCCGGTGTGTGGCAAAATTTGCTCAAGCAAAATACGGGCAGATTTGCGATGTTCCGGGTTCCGGGATTCAATCAGGGTGATGGCACGTGCCAAAGCTGCCCGTTGACCATCAAGAACAGCAGCGCCCAAAAGTTCGGGAGTTTTGTATGCCGGGCGAATCCCCGTTTTTTTTCCCATGCCCTCATTTAGCTTATTCGGAACAGCAGGTCATCGGGATAAAAGGGCAGGTAGCGATATTTAGCTGGTGGGCACCCATATGATGCGTTGCAAAGTAGCTGCAGCCAGGTCTTGCTGGTTCGCCAGTTTATCAAATGGGCCCTGATACCCGGCAATCGATAAAACCAGTTTCACTTTTGTGGCATTTTTTGCATCACATATAGCCATCCCGCGCCAGAGAGATTTTCCGACCCGACAATTGTCGCGATTTAACCCAAGTTGGCTAAAACTCTGTCCCATTCGTTCGCCATTGGGGCCGGCAACGATATCTCCAACACCATATGCTGCCTTGATCTGCCGATTGCTTCCTTTGACAATCTGGACCACCTGTAAACCATTGAGGAACGCTGCATGGACCCAGGCAGTGCCTGTTTCATGTGCTATTTGTATGGTCTCGATTTCATACCCCGGGAAAGCGTCCCTTAATCCAGCATCTGTATATTTTGTGTCTTTTGAGAGATTGGCAATCCCGGCGTCAGTCACAATAACCATGGCAGGGGGCGGTGGAGCTCTTGATATAAAGCCTGGAGATCCTGCTGTACCGCATGCGCCGAGAGATAATGCGACACTCAATAAACCAGTTCGAAACAATGGACGAGAAACTTTAACTTCACGGAATATCGATGCAATCATGAACGTTCGATAGCACTCCTCACGCATTGCGCCAAGGTTAATATACGGGTTTTCCAATCAACCATGATTGACCACGATCCCCCGGGCCTGTCAGATAGGTACTTATGTGGCGGATAATGTTGACATGAATTTTCTTTAATTAAGTAATTATTACAAAAATGTAATGAACAATGTTTAATAATATTGCGTATTGATCACGGCGAATTGATCATTATCTCCAGTATGTCGAAACAAAAAACATCGCACTGGAGAACTTAAATGACTGTAAAGAAAACACTTTTAGCACTTTCGTTGATCGCCGGAACAGCTCTTGGTGGAATTTCAGCAACCACTTTTGCTTCCGCTCAGGAAACAACAGTAGCGTCTGCCCAGAAGGACGGAAAAGGCTGGCATAAACAGCGCCGTGGTCAACATCGTCGCGGTGGCGGCATGATCCTGATGAACCCTGATCGCATTGAAAAAATAGCAAAACGCGTTTCCGAAAAACTTGATCTAACTGACGTACAGCAGACATCTCTCGACGAATTGGTTGAAGCGGCCAAGCTGGTTGGTGAAGAAATTACCGCATCAAGGGAAGCAGGGAAGGCTAACAGACCAACGACCGTTCCAGAGCGCCTCAAACGTGCAGAAAGCAAGTTTGGAAATATGGAAGCAGTATATAACACTCTGGCACCAAAATTGATGGTTTTTTACGATACCCTTGATGCGGATCAGCAAAAGCAGTTGGACAAATTTGCTTCAAAAAAGAACAAATTTGGCGGCAAACGCGGACCGAACGGAAAACGTCACGGGAAGGCTCCCTGGAACCAGCAGCAGGGACCCGGTGCAGAACAGTCGGCTCCTGATCGTTCGTAATTCCATCTCTCTCTCACACTGTGTCGCACGTCCGCTCTGGAAGGAAACTTTCAGGGCGGACCTGTTTTCGTAAGGAGGTTTGGAATTAGACTGGATTTGTCAGGTGTGTTTCGTAAATGCTGGTTGAAAAACTGACCAGGCAGGTAATTCACCGGGTGTTGACATCAATCAACCGAAATGTCTCAAGAACAAGTTCCATATTTTCACAAGGAGTTTTCTCCAAAATGGCGAGTTCTTTTTTGAAAAAATTCCAATGCGCTTTTCGCCACCAGTTCAATGTTCGATCACCTTCGCCTTCCATAACTGCGAATTCTGCGGTCACATCCACAAATTTGCAGCGATCAATGGATATAAATTCAATCAGACAGCTTGGATTTTGTTGCCAGTCCAGTATCACGGCCAACAACCCGACTTCGGGTATTCTTTCTTCACCGGTATCGTACCAATATGCGAGACCACAGGTTGCCGTTTTTTTGCCGCTGATCACCAGCTCAACGCACAGGTTTGCATTATAGGCATCATTGCAAAAATGAAACGCGTCAAACCGGGTCTTGTGACCATGCAATGCGTTGCCTTTTCCAGACAAAAACCGATCCAGATATTTTTGTGCTTCAGGAGACATTGGTTCACCGGCAAAAGTATGTAGTTGAACAATTTGAATAACAGTTTGCGGTTCAACCGCGTCACAGGCGAATCTGATAGGTGAGAGTGTACATGTAGTTTTTAATTGAAATTGGCGGGAATGCAATGTGCAGCAAAGATCACTGAATTGCCTTGCCATTTCCGGCAGCTTGCGCGAAGCGAGTACAAATACTGCGTTGTTGCAAGCGCTCATTCCATTGGCGCAACCAGGAATGAATATTGATTTATGTCAAGATATCGGCGGTTTACCTATTTTCAACCCGGACTATGAAGGTAAAGACACTCCCGATAGCGTGCTTGTGTTTGCCAGGAAAATTGCGAATGCTGATGGATTAATATTTTCCAGCCCGGAATATGTTCATGGCATTCCAGGTGGGCTAAAAAATGCCCTGGATTGGCTGGTTTCAAGGTCTGAAATTCCTGGAAAACCCGTCATGCTTGCACATGCCTCACAACGAGGAGACATTGCGTGGGGTGCATTAATTGACGTTTTGCAAACGGTTTCGCAAAACGTCGTTGAACAGGCATTTCTACGTGTGGATTTGATGGGATGTACCACTGTAAAGATGACGGAAATTCTTGGTTCTCCCGTCGTGCTGCAACGATGTAGATCATCGTTGCAGCAGTTTGAACAGTCCATATTGACTGGATTAAAACGTCC
>JAESRR010000131.1 GCA_016764535.1 Cohaesibacteraceae bacterium
ATTGAATGCGACCATTGAAGCGGCGCGTGCCGGAGATATGGGACGCGGGTTTGCAGTGGTTGCCGCCGAAGTAAAGGATCTTGCTGATCAAACTTCAAAGGCCACCGGGGAAATTGCCGATCAGGTCAAGGCTATTCAGGAATCTTCAAAATCCACAGCAGCAACCATTGGTGATATCACCCGTGCGATGGGTGAAGTGAACAATTTCACCACTAATCTTGCGGCTTCAGTGGAACAGCAAAATGCTGCCACAGCGGAGATTAGCCAGAATGCCCAGCTGGCTGCGCAGGGCACCGACAGTGCGGCAGAAAACATTACCGGGGTAACAAAAACGGTTGATGAAACCTCCCAATCCGCTGCTCAGGTGCTGTCAGCTTCGCAAAATATGGCAACCCAGACTGAAGAATTACGCGAGCATATTGCAAGCTTCCTGAAGGAAGTTGCAGCAGCATAATTACAAATTGGAAATACGAATAAAAAAAGGCCCGGAGCGTTCAGTTGCCGGGCCTTTTTGTTCTGTGAGTATTTCTTATGAACGGGATCAGATGCCGGGCGAGCCGATTGATTTCATACCATGGGGATTTGGTTCTCTTGGCCAAATTGTATGACGCGCCTTGCGATAATCGGTGGTTACCGGATCATTGGGATAGGGACGACCGGCTGAGCACCAGAGAATTGTTGGGCTGATACGGGAAAAACTATCGTAAAAATGATTGGTAGATTTGATGACCAGCAAAGCACGCTGTGTTGGATCAATGCCCATTATCTCGAACAGGCTTTTGTCAAATGTCTGGGCCCGGGTCGAGTTGAGAATAACTTCAAGACCGTCGAATTCAATTACAACAGTATCGCCAATTGGAACCAGACTTGAGCCAAATATTTGCTCGGCCTGTTTCACGGTTTTCACAATTGTGACCATTTTATCAATGGGATCGCCAGTGAGTGGCGCAGATTTGGCACCGAAACGCAGCAATATTCTGGACCCGGTACCGGCTGCCATACAGATTTTAACTGCAATCGGGTCCCAGATTGTTCCCACCGTCGCATTGGTGAATTTACGATCGATCAGGGCTTTGAGAATAATGGTTGAATCGCCAGCAGTTCCGCCGCCGGGATTGTCCCAGATATCGGCAATGACAACAGGTTTGCCCGGATGCTTTTGTATGGCTGACAGTGCCTGGTCAAGCGCCTCATTAACCTCAAGCCGGGGCATGATGGATTTTCCCCGCATGGCAAATACTTCCATGCCCAGGTCTCTGGCAAGGCTTTCTGCATGAAACAGATCACCATCAGTCACCGCGAGCATTCGTGTTCCCATTTCAGGAACATCACCTGCCATAAACCCATGGATCAATGACAGGGAAAGGATGTTGGGATCGCCCTTTTCCATGGTGATTAGTTTATCAACAAATGAGCGCATTGGCTGCCGTGAAGTGGGGAATATATCGATCATTTTGCAATCAAACATTGCCATAACCGGATTGATTTCCCTTTTCAGGGTTCTTTTAACAAGGGACAATAAATCTTCAGCCCGGTCCACAAAGTCCGTGTGTGGAAATTCCTTGAACGCGACAAAGAAATTGACGGCATCAAAGCGTTTTTGAGTGAGATGGCTGTGGGGATCAAGTGTTGCACAAACCAGAATGTCAGGTCCGACCAGTCGTCGAATTCGGCTCAGAAAATCCCCCTCGGGATCATCATACCCATTCGCGACCATGGCTCCGTGTAGTCCAAGCACCACGGCGTCTACGGGCATCGCCTCTTTAAGTTGATCGAGAATTTCGTCGCGCAAACCCTCATAGGTTTCCCGGTTTATCAGTCCGGCAGGATCGGCCCATGCACTGGTTCCTTCAATCAGGTCCCAGCCTTCTTCTTTTGCAACCCTGCGGCTAACAACAACAGGTGCGGAACAAAGTGTTGGTGTATCGGGATGTTCACCGGGTTTGGCATAGAGGGAATCCTCAAATGCACTTAGATTGATAGCGATGGGTGAAAAGGTATTTGTCTCGGTTGCGAGAGCTGCAGTAAATAATCGCAAATCAGCGCTCCGCCGGGTTTTTGCCCTGGTCCATATTGTTGCTAAAACCCATGTTTTTGCTCACGCCCATGGGGTTGGGAAGGTATCCGGTGAAGCCGGTTATTTTCCAGCGACCATTAAGTTTTTTGCAATAATACACTGTCTGCCAGTTCAATATATCTTTTGTACCGTCGGCTTTTGTAATATGTCCATCAAATTTTTTGTGGACAAGAGCCCGGTAGCCGGAGATCTCGATGTCGCGTAAAAGTGTCGCGTAGTGGATTGCCTCCCGCGGGTCGTCATTGAATTTTTCCCCCGCAAAAGCTTCTGCCTGCCGTAACCATTCTGCTTTGTAGGATCCAAGATCCGGGTAACCAAGCGTCCAGTGGTCTGGATTGTCGGTGTTTTGGCCATGAATGCCGATAAACTCGGCTTCAATAAAGTCATCCGCAACCATGCTCCAGTCCTGCTGTAGAAAAGCATCAATGTCGCGAAGGACAAGCATCTCCCAAATCGCATAACGATCGTTGTCTGTGGAGGGGAATGGATTTATATCATAATTCGACATGGCAAATAATTTACATTTCTGAGCTGATGTTATACAAAAATACGGCTTAAACCGGCCTTTTGTCAATAAACAAGAAAATTTTTTACAGGATAGAACATGGCAATCAAAAGATATGGCGCTGAAAAATCAGGAGCAGGTGGCCAAAATCTGCCCTTTGCGAGAGCAGTAGAAGCCGATGGATGGCTATATGTATCCGGTCAGGTTGCCATGAAGGATGGCGAGATCATCAATGAAGGTATTGTTGGACAAACCCGTTTGACCATTCAAAATGTTATCGCGATTCTGGAAGAGGCCGGATACGGACTTGAACATGTTGTACGTTGCGGTGTCTGGCTTGATGATCCGCGGGACTTCTGGTCGTTCAACGGGGTTTATAAAGAGTATTTTTGTGATCATCCTCCTGCACGTGCCTGTGTTCAGGCAAGTATGATGGTGGATTGCAAGGTCGAAATCGATTGTGTGGCTTTCAATCCCGATCGCAAAAAGCAGGGATAATCCCAAGGGGAACTCGAATGGTTGATATCATTGGTACACTGCAATCGGAGAGAGATCGGCTAAGCCGGTCCGAACAGCGTATTGCTGATATCCTTATTGACGATGTGTCTTTTGCAGTGAATGCTTCAATCGTCGATCTGGCAGCCAAAGCCGAAGTTTCCCCGCCAACGGTCACCCGGTTTTGCAGACGTCTGGGTTGCGCAAGTTTTTCGGAGTTCAAGGTTCGCCTCGCACAAAGTACCTTTGTCGGTGTGCGGTATCTGGACCGGACCTCGGATGAGCGCAGTAGCACCGACATTGCCGAGAATATTATTTCCAAAGCGCAAACAGCCCTGCATGCTCTTCACCAATCCCTTGACTATCAATATCTGGATACAATCGCCGAAATCATCAGTAAGGCCGGTATGATTTATGCGTTTGGATCGGGAGGCGGCTCTTCAGTCATTGCTGATGAGTTTCAGCACAGACTGTTCAGACTGGGGTTTAATATAACCAGCCAGAAAGACCATCAGATGCAATTGATGATGGCTGCTTCTGCCCGGGAGGGTGATGTATTGATTGCGTCCTCGATATCCGGGCGCAATGTACCGCTGGTCGAGAGCGTAAACATCGCACGTGAATACAAGGTTGGCACAATTGCCCTGACCCGGCCTGGTACCCCTCTGGCTGAAGCTGCAGAATACGTCATTCCAATTGATCTACCCGAGGGCCTGGATATTTTTCGCCCCTCATCAACCCGGTATGCATATCTGGCTGTTGCGGACATCCTTGCGCAGATGGTTGCGCAACTGACAGAGGACCGTGCGGTTGAGACGTTGCGGCGGATCAAACATCAGCTTGTTTCCAAACGGGATGAAGACGACCGGGAAATGCTGGGCGACTAAATCGTTGAAAATACTCTTCGGGTGAATGAAGCCCGGAGAAACCAGAGTGAGATCTAATTACATGAGTATCGCAATTGTAACAGGAGCTGGCGGTGATATTGGCCGCGCTATCTGCCGGAGCCTGGCGCAACAGGGTCACGCAATTTTCGCAACTGATATTAATATGGAAACTGCCGACATAACAGCGGGTGAAATCGTTGAGGCTGGCGGCAAGGCAAAATCCGTTCGGCTGGATATTACAGACCCGCAGTCTGTTTCATCTGCTGTTTCATCTGCTATTGCAGAAGGTCCCGTACAGGTATTGGTGAACAACGCTGGTTTATGCCACGCAGAAAGTCTGCAATCGTCAAGTTTTGAAGACTGGAAAGCAGATCTGGATTTCAATCTTCATGGTTCATATCTGTGTTTCAAAGCGATCGAACAGCATTTCATTGCAAATCGTTCGGGCGTTGTTATCAATATAGCCTCGGTTAATGGTCAGGGCGTATACGGCCATCCTGGTTACAGCGTTGCCAAAGCCGGTCTGCTACATTTAACCCGGCAGATTGCTGTCGAGTATGGCCAATATGGCATACGGGCGAATGCAGTGGCACCAGGGACAGTAAAAACTGCGGGATGGCAGGCGCGGGCCGATAAAAACCCCAATGTTTTTGAAGAAGCCAAACGCTGGTATCCGCTCCGCGAAGTAGCTGACCCTGAAGATGTCGCGCAGGGCGTAGCCTTTTTGGCGAGTGATAAAGCAAAGGCAATTACCGGTATTTGCTTGCCAATTGATTGTGGTTTGACCGCCGGGCAAGCTGAGATGGCTGGAACATTTTCGCAAAGCAACGACTATCAGAATTTGACGTAGTATTTCGAACGCCAGGCAAAATATAACCTGCCTTCTTCCCCAATTCCCCCGGTTCCAAATGCCGGAACACTGTCGGTTCAGGCAGTCCATTCGGAGATGTATGATGTCAAGCACAAGTCATTTGAGACTGGAAGCACTTTGGTCGCCGGAAGGTTCTGAACGTGGCGAAATAGAAATTACTCTACATAATCTGAGTGAACTGGATCTGACCCGCGCAACGCTGGTTTACACAGCACTCAGCCGTTTTGAACATGGTGCCAATGTTGAAAATGCTGTTTTTCTCACCCGGGAAGCCAATTATCATGAGTTTGCGCTGCCAAAAGGTGCAACACTTACACCCGGTGAAAGCTGGACATTCAGCTGTACGCAACTTGTCTATCCTGGACGGCACAGGGGCGATGGACCCAAAAGCGCATGGATGAAACTTCCCGACGGATCAACCTTGCCAATTGCCATTGGTGAATTATTGCAAAAACGACCAACAGGTTCCAGGGAATTGCGGGATCTGTCAGGTGCAGGTGATGCGCCCTTCGCAATGTTGCCATGGCCATCAGATGTTGAGATCACCGGTGCACATGATGAGGCACCAACTTTCCTTGTTGCTGCAGATGACATGGAGCTGGAAGACAAACGCCAGTTTGCGGCAATCGCAGCCCTTGCCAATCGGTTGTTTTTCACTGACGAGCCTTTATTCCGAATTGCCCGCCGCCCAGGCAGTGTTGCTGTCAGCATCGTCCGGGATGCAGATATGGGGGCAGAAGCCTACAAACTGGAATTCACCGAAAAACAGGTGAAGCTTTGTGCCGGTGATAATGACGGTATTCGCTGGGGGTTGATCAGTCTTGGTCAATTATTGCGTGGTGCAAAAACAGAGCCGGATTTGCATGTATTTCCCGCCGGAGGCACAATTTCCGACGCACCGCGATATAGCTGGCGCGGTATGCACCTGGATGTTTCCCGGCAATATTATCCGATGGAGCGGGTTTCGACATTTGTCGATATCCTTGCGTGGAACAAAATCAACCGGTTTCATTGGCATTTGACCGATGACGAAGGCTGGCGGATCGAAATCAAGGCATTCCCCGAACTTGTCGAAGTCGGGGCCTATATGGGGGAAGGTCTACCTCTGGTGCCGCAACTGGGCGGGCATGCTGCGCGTTCCGGTGGATATTATACCCAGCAAGCGACCAAAACCCTGATTGATCAGGCATTGTCACTGGGCGTGGTGATCGTACCGGAAATCGATATTCCCGGACATTGTACTGCTGTCCTTAAAGCGCTGCCCAATTTGACAGATCGCGGAGACAACAGTGCTGCATATTCCGTACAGGGCTATCGAAACAATGGCCTGAACCCGGGACTTGACGCGACTTACGCGTTTCTTGAAACGATGCTGGGCGAAGTAGCTGATCTGTTTCCCTCAAAGTGGATACATGTGGGAGGTGATGAGGTTGCGCATGATTCCTGGATGGCGTCGACCGCAGCCAAGGAATTAATGCAGCGTGAGGGTCTGGAAAATACACCTCAAATGCAGGCATATCTGCTGCGCCGGGTGCAGGACTTGCTATCGGCAAAAGGTAAAATCACAGCGGGCTGGGAAGAGGTCGCTCATGGTCAGGGAATTGATCCGTCAAAAGCCCTGCTTGTGGCATGGACCAAACCGGAGGTCGGAGTTGAACTCGCGAGGCAGGGATATGATGTTGTGATGGCCCCTGGTCAGGCATATTACCTTGATATGGTGCAGGCGGAGGGCTGGAACGAACCGGGATTGTCATGGGCTGGAACGGTACCACCAAAACTTTGTTACGAATATGAAGCGGTCGGGGAGTTCCCTGAAGATCTGCAACATAAATTACTTGGTATTCAGGGCTGTATCTGGAGCGAGAATCTGGTCAGTGTGAAGATGTTCAATCATCTTGTGTTTCCTCGCCTGAGCGCTATTGCAGAATCTGCGTGGACGCAGGGTGATCGCAAGGAATGGTCCCGTTTTGCCCGACTGATGACACAAATGCCGGAGGTTTAGCGATTTCAAACCCGATCACCATTGAAGTCTGTGTGGATAGCTATGAAGCTGCACAGGCTGCTGTTGAGGCAGGAGCAGATCGTATTGAGCTCTGCTCGGCTTTGTCAGAAGGCGGTTTAACGCCTTCCTTCGGTTTGATGCAGATCGCTTGTCAGTTAAAGGTGCCGGTTTTTGTGATGATCCGTCCGCGGCGAGGTGATTTCACCTATTCATCCGACGACATGGCGATCATGGCGCGTGATATTTGTATGGTGAAAGAGCTGGGGCTTGCCGGTGTGGTGTTTGGATCAACCCACTCTCATGGCAGGCTCGACAAGGTCGGGATGAAAGTCCTGAAAACCGCTGCCGGATCTTTGGGAACAACATTGCACAGGGCAATTGATGTTGCGCCTGATGCTTTGGAAGCGGTTGAGGCCGCTATTGAAATCGGTTTTGATACCATTCTCACTTCGGGTCAGGCACGCAAGGCCATTGACGGTATAGAATGTATTGCGTCAATGCATGAAAAGGCTGATGGCCGGATCAATATTATGGCCGGATCGGGTGTTGGGCCAGGGAATGCGCGGCAACTGGTGACCGAGGCTGGATTGCGCCACTTGCATCTGTCTGCCAGCATTCGCAAAAAATCAGACATGACGCACCGGGGATTGTTTGCCGATGCAGATAATGTCTATACAAGAGCAAGCGTTGATCCCGAACTTGTGCAACAAACCCGTGATCTTGCCATGGCTGCACTTGGTTCGCATTGAGCTGCATCTGGTTCACATTGAAAATAGTACTGTGGGCCAAAGACCAGACCGGTTGATCACATCCTTGCAAGTCGTTTGCGCAAGGCAGCCTCGAGCTCATCTGGTTTGTATCCAAAAGGTCCCTGGGCACCGGCATAAATGACTTTACCGTTTTCAATCATATACAGGCGAATTGGCCAGCTGTTATAGGCATGTAACGCCGTGTTCTTCATTGTATCGAGGTAGACCGGCCAGTTAAAGTTTTTGCTTTCAACCAATCGCTTTGCGACAACGCAGCGCTCTTCCATGGTTGTGGGTTGTTTGATGCAGAAATCATCTTCATCGCCAGTATATTCCTCGTCTTCCCTGAAATTTCCCGGAATTTTCCAGCCATCGACAGGGTGAGCTTCGGCGATGTATATCGTTGCAAACTGGACACGCGCATCCTGATTGTTTTTAAACAGCGCAAGCAGCTCATTGATCCGTCGTCTGTGTACAGGGCAGGTGTAGCTACCAAAATTCAATACGGTAATGCCATCAAAATCGCAGACCTGTTCCAGATTGGTTTCGTCCATCGCCAGAGTACACAGTGGGGCATTCACGAGTGTGTCACCGACGTTCAATCCATCGCGTTTGTTGCCAGTCCATTTGCTCATTTCGCGATTTGCAATGCCATCATTCTGCGAGAAACCGGTCGACCGTAAAGTCTGGATCACTTCACCAATTTTGTTAGCCGTCTTCAACAATTCCTGCATTTGACTTGCTGTTGTTGATACTTCGCTAACGGCCTGTCGCGAAGCATCTGATGCGACAGTCAC
>JAESRR010000132.1 GCA_016764535.1 Cohaesibacteraceae bacterium
CGGGATGTTTTACTCTTTGACAAGATACACTCTCCCTACCCTTGTTAGTCGGGTCTGCCTGATCATTCTAGCGCAACGTGAGCAAATATACCAGGCCCTGGTTCACAAGCCGATCAGATATACTTAAAGTCTACCCTGTCTCCATTTAGTGACGGCCGAACAATCTTTCAATGTCATGCAGTTTTAGTTCAACATAGGTGGGGCGGCCATGATTACATTGTCCGGAATGCGGAGTTGCTTCCATCTCCCGGAGCAGAGCATTCATTTCTTCAGATCGCATTCTTCGGCCAGATCGAATAGAGCCGTGGCAGGCCATGGTTGCAGCCACATGATCCAGCCGTTCTTTTACAAGTGACGAACTATCCCATTCTGCAAGTTCGTCAGCTAAATCCTGAACAAGGGCGGTTGTATTGACCTCGCCCAAAATTGCAGGTGTTTCCCGAACTGCAATTGCACCTGGCCCGAACCGTTCCAGAACCAGCCCGAATTGTTCAAAATCCTTTGCATTTGCTGCCAGTCGATCAGCATCAACTTCATCAAGTTCGATAATATCGGGAATGAGCAATATTTGACTGGCAATACCTTTCTCCAGCATTGCATTCTTTAGTTTTTCATAGACCAGCCGTTCATGCGCTGCATGTTGATCAACGATGATCATGCCATCACGTGTCTGGGCGACTATATAATTTTCGTGTATTTGGGCTCTTGCAGCTCCCAGAGGCAATGCCTCAATGGATAGCTCAACCGGGGCTTCTCCTGCCCTGGCATCCGCGCTTGGTATCGATACCGGGGCCATGACAGATTGTTCTTCAAAACCATGGTTCCGGTCCTGATAGCCTGGAGACATCATCCCTGCGCCGTTTGTATCTGGCATGTGCAGGGGTCTATTTATCGATTTGGACCAGGCTCCTGCATCATTAACTGCCGAACTATTTCGCAATCCATCAGGGCGCAGGGCTGAAACAGTATTGTCTCCCCCAACTGTCGACGAACGATGTCCAGCGTCTTGCAACGCCTTGCGAATGGCACCAACAATTAGCCCGCGGATATGTGCCGGATCGCGAAATCTTACATCGGCCTTGGTGGGATGTACGTTGACATCAACTTCCGCGGGTGGGCAGTCGATAAAAAGAGCAACAACCGGATGACGTCCTCTTGCAAGGAAATCAGCATACGCCCCACGCAGAGCGCCAAGCATCATTTTATCCCGGACCGGCCTGTCATTTACGAATAAAAATTGCTGCAAACCATTGCCCCGATTGAACGTTGGCAACCCGGCGAAACCCGTTAACCGAACATCGTCACGAACTGCGTCTATTTCGACAGCATTTTCCCTGAAACCCCGACCCATGACCTGACCCAGTCGAACCAGATAGGCGCCGGATCCTTCCACCGAAGAATATTCGAGCGCTGAACGATCTGGGCCGTTAAGGGAAAATCTAATGTCGGGGTGTGCCATAGCAAGGCGTTTCACCACATCGGAAATCGCATTGTTTTCAGATCGATCAGATTTCAGAAATTTAAGTCTTGCCGGAGTAGCAAAAAACAAATCCTCAATTTCTATACGGGTACCCACAGAAAGTGCCGCCGGACGGATATCTGATCTTTCTCCCCCGTCAACCTGCAATTCCCAGGCGTTGTCCTCATGGCGATGTCTTGTGGTTATTTTTACACGTGCAACAGAACTGATTGATGGCAATGCTTCACCACGAAAGCCCAAAGAGCGAATATCGGTGATATCATTGGCATCAAGCTTTGACGTACAATGACGCTCCACACAAAGATCAAGATCATCCCGCGGCATTCCATGCCCGTCATCTGTGACCCGTATTAAATTTTTGCCGCCACCAGCGGTAACAATCTCAACCCGTGAACAATTGGCATCAATGGCATTTTCCAACAATTCTTTAACAACACTTGCAGGTCTCTCAATCACTTCTCCAGCCGCAATCCGGTTTACAGTGCTGTCATCAAGGCGGCGAATAATCATCGGGCGGTACATTCAAATTGTGAATCGGACTTTCATTATCACCTCACATCCTGCAAGGCTCAAGCTGGATTATCAGCCAGATATTTTTGTTGCGGGTCGTGGACGGCCCAGCAACAATCGAAAAAACCCCAGGGCAGCCAGCATGCCAGTTGTCACCAGGCCCATTCCCGCCCATTCGTATTGTCCAGGAATTTCATTCAACATTGGAATAGCAAACAACAGCGCGACAACAGGAACCAGTGCTGCAAAAAGGGCTCCACGGACAGGACCAAGCAAAGTGACTGTTTTTGTAAAGAACACGAGAGCTAAAACAGCGCTGAGAATTCCCTGAAATAATATTTGCACCAGAATATCATTCACCGGCGCATTCATCAGATTGCTTTCGCCAAATAGCAACCATGGCGGTACGCATATCACCAGCGACAAAACTGCAACCAGTCCTGTAGCATGCAGTCCATCGGCTCCGGTTTTTCGAATTGAAACTGTATAAAACGCCCAGCAAACGCCGCCAAGACAATAGAGTAAATCGCCTTTCCAGCTATCAGCATTTCCCGCTTCAAATGTTGACCAGCCAATCAGCGTAACGCCCGCAAGGATTAGCACAAAACCAAATACGCGCCATGGGCCAGGTTTGTCACCAAACATGATCCAGCTTAGTAACATGGTCGCTGCCATCATGGCACTTGGAGCAAGAACACCGGCATGACCGGCCGGGGCATAATACATTCCACTGGTAGTAATCACAGCGTAGGGAAAACCCGCACCAAACATCATAACCAGACCCATCTTCCAGCCAATTTTTCCAAATCCCTTACGCAAAACAAATGGAAACAGGATGAAAGATGCGACACTCACGCGTATAACAGCAAGATCCCCGCCATTGAGGGAGTTTTTAATCCCAAGGCCGCTTGCAGCGGGCCACAGTCCCCAAATGAAGGCTGTCACAAGACCAAACCCAATGCCTTTCAGCACCGACTGATTGTTCATATTGGCTCCAGTGTAATAAAATTCTGCGGGAAAGAGCTATTAATGCATAGCATTCGCGATGATACAGCAAGGTACACCGCCTGACCACACGCCCTTTGGTTTACCCACGGAACACACCAAATAAACAAATTCTGCCAGGGACACTGCTAAAATATAGCGGTCGTGGCAGAAAACTCGCGTCTAATTAGTCAAAGTGTGACATTTTTAGCAAAATTTACAAGTTCTTGCTTTCGTTAACCTTTTATCAAAACAGGGACGAATGTTCTAATTTTTTCAACGTAAAAGAGAGAAACACTCGTTGACGACACGTCCCACATGACCTTTATTTAACTCAATCAGGACGTTTTTAACGGGTGTGGTGGTGCGCCAAATTTCTACGACCCTGATCTGATGTGGAACTAGATTGTGATGGCAAACGGATTATGGCACCTCCCATCACGCATGACTAAAATGGAGAGGACGGCCATGCCTACAGGTACGGTAAAGTGGTTCAATGAAACAAAAGGCTATGGGTTCATTGTACCAGAAGAAGGCGGGAACGACATATTTGTGCATATTAGAGCAATCCAGCGCTCAGGTCTTGAACTGTTGACGGAAAATCAAATAGTGGAATTTGATTTGGTAACCAACAAACGTTCTGGCAAATCGGAAGCGGGCACGATCAACGTTGTTAAAGAATAGATAAATCACAACATGGAATTCGATTTTCAACCGGCGTCTCTGGCGCCGGTTTTTTATTCAACCATCCATCCGGCTTGTTGGTTACCCACAAAATAACGTTTATGGCTTATGTCGCAGACCTTCGAAAAAATCGGACAAAAGTTTAGAACACGCAATTTCCTGAAATCCTGAATATGTTTCCGGTACATGATGGCATGTCACATGCCCATAATATCCAGGTCCATGTTCGACTGCACCACTTTTCATATCCTTCGCACCATAATATAACCGGCGTATGCGGGCAAAAGACACAATGGCAGCGCACATTGGGCACGGTTCCAGAGTTACATACAAATCACAATCAGGTAGTCTTTCACTGTTACGCATTTTGCAGGCCTTGCGAATAACCAATACTTCCGCATGCGCCGTCGGGTCGTTTAATTCCCGGGTTTCATTCCCGGCCCGTGTGACAATCTCGCCATTACATACCAGTACCGCACCCACAGGCACCTCCCCGCGATCTCCCGCAAATCGCGCCTGTTCAAGCGCAATATTCATAAAGCCAGTTTGGGAATTCATTATCACCGGGCTTTCCTCTCGCATCTTGTACAGGCCTCTGCTAAATGGTTCTGCCATGGAACACAAGAAACCTCAAAATACCGCAAAAGCCGACGAGACGTCGCCCCAGCGGAGTGGTGATCGTATCGCCAAAGTACTTGCTCGTGCAGGCCTGTGCTCAAGGCGCGACGCTGAAAACTGGATTGCAGACGGCCGGGTCGTACTAAACGGCAAAAAACTGACCTCGCCAGCGCAAAACGTAACGGCCCGGGACAAAATTGAAGTTGACGGTAAACCGTTGCCCCGTCGCGAGAGAACCCGTCTCTGGCTCTACCACAAGCCCCGTGGTCTTGTCACAACCTCACGTGACCCGGAAGGTCGCTCCACTGTCTTTGATCGTTTACCTCCCGAATTACCAAGAGTAATTTCGGTCGGCCGCCTCGATATTAACACCGAAGGCCTTTTGCTACTGACAAACGATGGTGGTCTTGCCCGGATTCTGGAATTGCCTTCAACGGGTTGGCTAAGGCGATATCGTGTGAGGGCTTACGGCTCGATCACGCAGGAGCGCCTTGATAGTTTGCAAGAAGGATTTGCAGTCGACGGTGTACTTTACGGATCGATCGAAGCAGATATCGAACGAGTTCAGGGACATAACATCTGGCTGAACATTGGTCTGCGTGAAGGAAAAAACAGGGAAATCAAGGTGGTACTTGGCGCTTTGGGGCTGGAAGTAAACCGGCTCATTCGCGTATCCTATGGTCCGTTCCAGCTAGGTGATCTGGATGAAGGTGAAACCAGAGAAATCAAGGGACGTGTACTGCGTGATCAGTTCAGCGAACAATTAATGAAAGATGCCGGTGTCGATTTTGAAGCTCCGACACGTGAAGAGATTGTCGCCGAGACCAAACGGTTTGTACGAAAACAGGCCCATGAGGCCAATTCTCCTGCAAAAGATGCGAAACCAGCACGCAAACCTGCAGTAAAAAAAGGACCAAAGCGCGGTTTAAGAGATGGGGAAGTGTTCACCAGCAAACGAGAAGCTGACGCTGCCCGTCCAAAAACAGACAAGAAAAAATTCCAGAACCCGCGTGGTTTCGACAAAACTGGTGCCGATGATGCTTCGGGTGGAAAACGTGAATTCAAAAAACGTGATACGCGATCCAATTCGTCGCGTTCAACGGCTACCAAATCAAGGACTGCGACTACCTCCCGGAACGATTCAAAACCTGAAGAACGGAAATTTGTAAAAAAATCTACTTCTGCCGGAATCCAGCCAAAGAAGGGCTGGGCCAAAGCTGGTGGATCCAAAGCCAAGCCTTCCAAACCTGGAGCTCGCAATGCGGATCGTCGGAGGTGAATTGAGGGGAAGAAGTCTCCATACACCTCGCTCACAGGACATTCGGCCAACCAGTGATCGCTTGAGAGAGGCACTTTTCAATATTCTAGCGCACCACGATCGCATCGATTTGCACAAGGCGCGCGTTCTGGATGTATTCGCGGGAACCGGGGCTCTGGGAATTGAAGCCCTTTCCCGGGGAGCAGGTTTTGCGCTGTTCATCGAGGAAAGTGCAGAAGGACGAGGGCTTGTTCGACAAAATGTAATGGCGCTGGGCTTGCAAGGCTGTACAAAGGTCTATCGCCGCGACGCTACAAAACCTGGAAGACCAGGCACGCTGGAACCATTTGATCTGGCATTTCTCGACCCTCCATATGGCAAGGGGCTGGGTGAAAAAGCCCTGAGGGAATTGCAGATTGGCGGCTGGTATAAACCCGGTGCACTTGTCATTCTTGAAGAAATGACAAAGGTCGAAATTGATCTGCCTGCGGATTATGAATTGTTGGATGAACGCATTTATGGTGATTCAAAATTCCTGTTTTTGGCACCCAAACAAATTTGAGGTCTCGCTATGCGAATATTGGTTCTGCTTGTTTCACATGGTGTGACTTTGGCACTCGGTTTTGCTCTTGGAGTATATTTCCTGCCAATACTCATTGCCCCCCCGGCACCCGAAGCCAGCTTGTTACAGCAAATCGAGCAAAATGCGCTCTACACAGCCACTATCAAAGAAAACCTGAAGGGCAGTGACACGCTGCATTGGGGGGAAGGTACCTTTCATATTAACACCGACAAAGTCGCGTTTACCGGAACCCTTGCACCCGGACCCGATTACAGGGTCTATCTCGTTCCGGAATTTGTTGAAACTGAAGCACAGTTTTTGGATATAAAATCCGGGTCACAATATCTGGGAGATGTCAAAAGTTTCGACGGGTTTATAGTATCGATCGCAACCACGGTTCAACTGAAAAACTACACAACTATTATTGTGTGGTGTGAAACATTTGGTGAATTCATTACTGCAGCAAAATTTCGTTAAAACAGAATTCTCACGATTTGCATTTAGCCGTCATGGCAAAGCTTTATTTACTTCATCATTGATCCAGACTGGTCATCGCGCTTTTGCATGCCTATTCTGATCAACGAATATTTCATTGATTCTCCGGAGTGCCCGATGAGCGAACAGCACCTTGATCTCTTAGCAAATACCGACATGGACCGGAAAGCTGCCATCAAACTGGTCAGCGAAACTTTACAAAATGCCGATGATGGCGAATTGTATCTTGAGTATACGCAATCTGAAAGCCTGATGTTTGACAACGGCCGGTTGAAAACAGCCAGTTTTGATACCGGACAGGGATTTGGATTACGGGCAGTCGCAGGAGAGGCAGCGGGATACGCACATTCCGGAGAAATTTCACACGCAGCATTAAAGCGGGCCAGCGACGCAGTGCAATCCGTGACCCGGGGACACAGTGGTGTCCAGGCTGCTCCGCCAAGAGGCACGAACAAAGTACTCTACTCAGATCTAAACCCCCTTGGCAGCCCCGATTTTGAAGAAAAAGTAAAGCTCCTCGAAACGATCAACCAGTACGCCAGAGATAAAGATAGTCTGGTTCGACAGGTGACAGTTTCGCTCGCCGCGACCTGGAAAGTCGTTGAAATTATTCGTGCAGACGGATCCCACTTCAGGGATGTACGCCCTTTGGTTCGCGCGTCGGTCTCGATAGTTGCCGGGCGGGGCGATCGTCAGGAAACCGGTTCATTTGGTCTTGGAGGGCGCGGTAGTTTTGCAGACTATCTCACAGAAGAAAGCTGGATGCATGCAGCTGATGAAGCGTTGCGCCAGGCAATTGTAAATCTGGATGCAGTTGACGCACCCGCTGGTGAAATGGATGTTGTACTTGGGTCAGGATGGCCCGGAATATTGCTCCATGAAGCGGTTGGACATGGCCTTGAAGGTGATTTTAACCGCAAGAAAACTTCCGCATTTGCCGGATTGATGGGCGAACGCGTAGCTTCGCCTGGAGTGACGATTCTTGATGATGGCACGATTTATGGTCGCAGAGGGTCGCTTTCAATCGACGACGAAGGAACACCAACTCAGGCCACCACATTAATCGAGGACGGCATTCTGGTGGGCTACATGCAGGATCGGCAAAATGCCCGTCTTATGGGTATGGAGCCAACAGGCAATGGCCGTCGACAATCCTATGCGCATATCCCTATGCCGCGTATGACAAACACGTATATGCTTGGCGGCAAGGAAGATCCCCAGGAAATTATTTCATCTGTTAAAAAAGGTATCTATGCCGTCAATTTTGGCGGTGGTCAGGTTGATATCACTTCCGGCAAATTCGTGTTCTCCTGCACGGA
>JAESRR010000133.1 GCA_016764535.1 Cohaesibacteraceae bacterium
GCTCCACTAAACCTTCGATCTTACTTCCACTCCCGGCTAGCTCACCTTCTGCTCCAGCCCCAGCTATCGCTTTCCCATGAGGTGTTTTTTAACGCTTGTCCGTCGCATTTGGTTCTTGCATGCAGCCTGGTATCCTTTGGAATGATTGATCGCCAGTTGCCGCTCGCTCTGGGTGAGTTTTGGCCAGTGCTTCACTGCAGGTTCAAAGCGGTCTTTCGGGTTCAGCAGCCATCGCTCCTGAAATTCGATATCAGCCCTGATCAAGCGAAGTGATCTCCCTCCCGGCCCCCCAGGGGGTATAAGGGGGATTAGTAACACCCGGTTTTTTGTTAATATCTGTTTTTTGGTATCGGGTCGTGTTTGCCCTTCCACACACCGCGTTTCCCCCACCTGACATAGCGGTTATATACAGTAGTTCGTGGTCCATAACGTTCCGTTAGATCTCGCTAGAAAGCACCAATCCAACATAGAAGATCCTTTAAGAACTTTCTTTTCATCTTTGCGTTTGGGACTACGCTCTTGTTTGGGGAGTAAAGGACAATTGATTGCCAATTCTTCATCATTCAAATCAAAGCGTACCATCAAAACCTCCAATCATGGAAGTTGAGCATCAGACGCACGACAATAAATCAACAATTTGAATTGGGGTCACACCCTAGTTTAATCCACCAGACGGATTGTCTTCACCATCAGGTGTAACGTCCAGTGTACGGGCTCTCATGACAATTTTTGCAACGCCGGGAACGCAGTCTTTCATACAGGCATTTTTGTTTTCAGCGATTGGGCTTTCAAGACGCGGATCTGCAAAAAAACCATTTTCATTAGGAAGACGATGTTGCATAAAATTAGACTTTGAAAGTTCGAATTCCTCGTCGTCGACAATATCATTCAAATAGAGAATATACGCAGTAATCGCATACACTTCATCGGCTTCCAGAGATTGCGCTTCACCAAATGGCATTGCCCTGTTCACATAATCAAAAACCGTTGAGAGATACGGCCAATACGAGCCAATCGTTTTCACCGGATCTTCATCCGCCAAAGTGCCCTGCCCTCCGGCCAATACAGGCCAGCGATCAACCCCTTCGCCGAAATCACCATGACAGGAAGCGCATTTTTCAGCAAAAACCTCTTCGCCCCACGCAACAGTTCCACGGCCTTCGGGAAGGCCCTGGCCATCGGGCCTTACATCAATATTCCAGGCTAAAACTTCAGCGGAAGTTGCCTCGCGGCCAATATTTAATGGGCCTGCCAGAACCGGCAGGGAACACGAAATCGAAATTGTCGCCAAAAGGGCAATCTTAAGAAACCTCGACATTTTCAACCTCCCCATCAGATTTAACATGCCAGGTTTGAATACCATTATTATGGTAGATCGAATTGGTACCCCGTATGGCGCGCAATTCATTTCTTGTCGGTTGAATATAACCCGTTGAATCAATCGCTCTTGATTGCAACAGCAATGGAGAGCCATCCCAGTCAAACTCGTAGTAGAATCTATGCATGGATTTATCGAGGCTTAATCCGTCAATCCTTGCGGGACGCCAGTTACGTCCACCATCCAGGGAAATATCGACCCGATCAACTTTCCCCCTGCCTGACCATGCAATGCCTGACAAAACGGTGTGACCTGATTTGTGCAACAACGGCGCCTGGGGTGATGGATTAGTGATGACGGATTTTGCATCCATTTCCCAGGTAAAGTGACGTGCTTTGCCATTTTCCATGAGATCGGTGTATTTTGCTGTTTCCTCGCGATGATGCCAGGGCTGATCACCAACTTCAATACGGCGCAGCCACTTGATCCACATATTGCCTTCCCAACCAGGAACAACAAGACGCAGCGGGTAGCCCTGCTCTGGCCGAAGTGCTTCACCATTCATTTTGAACGCAACGAGGCAATCTTCCAGCGCTTTGGCTAATGGCAAAGATCTTGTCATACCCGAAGCATCTGCTCCCTCGGGAAGCAACCATTTGGCATTGGTTTTCAACCCGGCTTCTTCAAGCAGATATTTGAGCGGGATGCCCGTATACATAACGTTGTGGATCATACCATGGGTAAACTGACAGCCGTTGAGCTGTGAACCGTGCCATTCCATGCCTGTGTTGGCAGCGCATTCGAGAAAATAGACCCGGTTCTCCCGCGGAAAACGCATAAGGTCTTCCATCGTGAAAACGAGTTCTTTTTCAACCAGTCCATTGATCATCAAACGATGCTCTGCCGGATCAATTTCAGCAATACCGGCGTGATGGCGCTCAAAGCACAAGCCATTGGGTGTGATGATCCCGTCAAGCTCATGCAATGGTGTAAAATTGACTGATGAAACCGGATCAGCTGTCAACCAGGCAACATTTTTGCGTGTGACATGCTCTTCAAACTCGGATGGTGTTCCATAGGGCCGTGCATCAACACCGTCACCTGTATATTGAACCCAATCCTTTTTTTCCAGTATTGCTGGATCACCCTCACCGGCAATTGCACCCGTTGTGGCTGCCATGCCTCCAAGCGCCAATCCGGCTTTCAAAAAACCACGTCGACTGGATAGTTTATTACGAGTTCCATCAATTAGTTTCGCCATGGCGTACCTCCATGAATTTCATAATATTCATATATATGAATATGTAAAGAGTACAATCGCTACACGCCATGCACAACAACTGATTTATTTTCTTCAATTGATACCGTTTTATGATGTGCCAGGTGATCTTCAACAACATCCCAGATTGCAGGGCCTTCAGTTTCTTCATTAACTGAAGCCCAGCCCGAAACCACATAGTTTTTGGAAGGATCAATTGAAGAACCATCCTTTAGCAAAGTCATATTTGAAATACGGCTACCAATTTGTTTGGATATATCAATGGTATACCCCATCCCGCCAACGCGCACCATATCACCGCCCTGCTGATAGTAGGGATCGGGGTTGAACAGATTATCAGCAACGTCTTCAAGAATATCCTTGATCAACTTGCCATCCATTTCACTGCGATATGCAGCCGGGTAGCTCATCGCGGTACTATTGAACAAATCTTCAACCGTAATATCCTGTCCCGGAACAAGCGTCGGCCCCCACCTGAAACCAGGCGACAACGCTATATCTGCTTCGCGTTGTTCGAGCAAAGCGTTGCAGATCAAATCATCAAAAGTTCCATTAAAATTACCACGACGGTAAAGCAAACTTTCTGTGCGACCAAGAACACGACCCAGCTCGGCTTCATGTGGAGCGCGCGTTCCATCGATAATTGCTGCAACGTCTTTGTCCGGTGTGATAACGTCCGAGAATATCGGGATCAGGCGATATTTGAAGCCTTTAACTTCGCCACTCTGAACATTCAGATCCAGTCTTGAAACAAATTTTCCGTTAGAACCTGATGCGATTAACATGGTTTTACCAACCATTACAGGTTCAGGCAGAGCATCATGGGTATGACCGGTAAGGATGACATCAATGCCGGTTACCCGACTGGCCAGCTTGCGATCGACATCAAAGCCATTGTGCGAAAGAACAACAACCAGATCTGCACCGTCAGCCCTTGCGGCATTTACATTATCCTGAAGTACATCTTCACGAATACCAAATGAATAGGTTGGAAACATCCATCCCGGATTAGCGATTGGCAAGTATGGGAAAGCCTGACCAACAACAGCAATCTTTACGCCGCCCCGCTCATACATTTTTGTATGTTCGAATGCCGGTTCATCCCATTCCTTATCAAAAATATTCGACCCCAGAAATGGAAAATCCAGACTATCGACAATTTCCTGAACACGATCTTCGCCCAATGTGAATTCCCAGTGAGATGTCATCGCATCGGGCCGAAGGGCATTCATGATATCGACCATATCCTGGCCGTTTGTGTGATTGGCTACATAGGATCCTTGCCAGGTGTCACCACCATCAAGAAGAATCATACGGTCTTCACGTGTAGATCGGATTGAATTGAGCACTGTTCCAACACGGTCAAGACCACCCATACGACCATAAGCACTTGAAAGTCCGATGAAATCCTCATAGGTCAGCGCGTAAGCTTCCGGAGTTCCCGGCTTCAAATCGAACATTTTGAGCATGTCCGCACCGGTAACGTGAGGCGGCTTTCCAACAACACCACCGACACCCAGATTGATAGATGGTTCACGGAAATATATTGGTTTCACCTGCGCATGAATATCAGTGATATGCACAAGTGTAACATTACCATAATCATCAAAATCCAGCAATTGATCCTGGGTAATTGCCTGTTTCGCCGCCAGTGCTGACCAGTTACCAACTGCACCAGAACCCAAAATTGCGGTAGCTGCAGCACTTGCCTGCAAAAATTCGCGCCGTGAAATCATGATGTCAATCCATTCAGCCAGATACAGAAATCCTGCCTCCCCTTAATACGGGGGAAACAGGACATATTTTGAAGTCAGATTGGTTTAGTCAACGATCCGCAGATTAGTTACGAACTGCCGGTGTTTCAACGGCAAGACCGTTACCACGAGAAGCTACATAAGCTTCGAGTGCGATGAACTCATCCGAACCAACACCAAAAGCCTTTGCACGAATATTTTTCATGCAACCTTTAAAGCGACGATGTGTAGATCCAAGTCCACCCCATTTAAGACGGTAGACAGGAAATCCATTAATCTGCCCCTGAGACAAGTGATCGGCACGAATCATATTACCGAAATTTTGCTCATGACAGTTCGCACAGGACATATTCAGCTGTCCAACGCGTGCATAATAGATGTCCTTGCCTTTTTCCATCCAGGACTTCATTGGGCCATCAGACTTCACCGCAACGGGCATTCCACGCGACTGAAGCCCTACCAAAGCTGTCATGGCAAGCATTTCAGGCGCTTCCCACTTCCATGCCTTGGCTTCCATTCTATCCGTGCGGCACTCATTTACCCTGGTCACCAAAGTATGAGGTTTACCAAGCTTGTCACTCCACTTGGGATATGCAGCACTAACGCCCTTCATGCCTTCATCAACATCATTGTGACAGGAAGCACAGGACTTGCCTTTTGCACCTTCGGCAGTATCCCAAAGTTCCTCTGCCAACGTTATGGCGGCAAAACCCGGGTTGCCAAAATCGTCGGTTTGCAGGTCCTGTGTTTCAGGACTACGAAACCGCCAGCCAGAATAAAGATGGTCCAATGGACTACCTTCCGGCGCTGCGATGTCAGTCAGAATCTCGACATCATCGATGAAAAGCTTGTGGTCATCCGCATCAGCAGCAACAAAACTTGTTGTTGCCATAAAAGCGCCGGCCACGCCCAATGCCATCAAGGTAGATTTCAAATAAAATTTCATACTGCGCTCCTCCCAAGCGGCAGGGTGTCCAACATACAGGCCCCCTGCACTAAGCGACTTTGATCTTTTTGGATTTCTCGTAAACAGACCCGTCGTCATCGGTCCAGCTAAATTTGAATTCTCCGCTTTCCTGAACTTTTACCCGAAATTCAAAATACGGATTGGCAGAAACTGCCGGTTCAATGATTGCTTCAAATACCGTCTGACCGTTGAACTCTGCTTTAAACGCATTGATAATCTTGCGTGGGATGAGATCGCCTGTCTTCTTGTCCTTGCGCTGCCCGGATTCCATTGTATGGCTGATCAGGGTTTTAATCGTAATGACCTCGCCAGCATCTGCTGTCTTGGGCACTTTCACGCGTGGTTTGGATTTTGCCATCGTTTTAAACTCCTGAACCGCCTAGCCGCCACAGCCGCCGATTGTGACTTTTACGGTTTTCTGATCTTTATAACATGAACCATCGTTCATTCTGGCGATCACAATGATGTCCTGGGTTTTTGCCAGACGAATACGGGTTGAAGCCAATGCCTCACCACTCATCGGACTAAACTTGAACGTTGCAACACCCGGATTTGGGTTGCCAGCAGCAAGAATCATCACAGCATCAACATAGCTGGCCTGCGTCATCTCGCTTTCTACAGTCACCTCAATGGGAACAGTGTTTCCATTTTCAGCGATCTGCGGCGCACTTAGAACAACTTTTCCAGTTGTAATTTCGGCACCTTTGGTAAATTCGGCAATCGCCTTTTCGACATCGCCGACAGCAGCCACTGCTACGCCGGGAAGTCCAATTGCGGTCATCACCGCCGCACCAACTCCAAGAGCCAGCACCTGTCTTCTATCCAAATTCATTTTGCACTCCATTGAGCATCAATTAACGCGCCGCATGGACGGCTTATTCCTTAAGCGTAGTCAAATATGCCAACACATCCTCGACTTGCGACGCTGTCAAAACAGTTTTTCCCGAAAACTTTTTCAGAACCCTGATACCAAGGTCAAGACTGTAAAAACCAGGCATGATCGTATCTTCAGAAAGGGCTTTCTTTGAATCTACGAGAATAGCCCGCATTTCCGAAACAGAATAGCGATCT
Organism: Cohaesibacteraceae bacterium; assembly: GCA_016764535.1. Taxonomy (GTDB): domain Bacteria; phylum Pseudomonadota; class Alphaproteobacteria; order Rhizobiales; family Cohaesibacteraceae; genus JAESRR01. Next base: position 6,390 of record JAESRR010000133.1, read on the forward strand.
GCCACACCATCAATTGGCGGCCCAACTTCGCCGTGAAAACCCAATTCGGGAATCTGTTCATTCACATGACAGGCAAGACAGTTACCCTGCTTGCGATTTGAAAAAATCTCACGACCACGAACTGCATCACCAGCAGCACCGGTCAATGAGTTTTCGACCATTGTATCGTCGGTAAATACAACATCGGCTGGCGCAACATCTGCCGCGCTAGCGACGCTGACTGAACCTGCTATAAAACACGCAATCACGTATTTTGAGATATCCATATGCTCCTCCCAAGGCACTAATTATTCCGGAAGGCTACCTGCGAAACGCATTCAAATCAACATATATTCGCATATTTGAATTAGTTACCCGGGCACCTGTGTATTTTATGTCGATTATTTCAGTTTGCCAGCGGCTCTTTGTGCCTCGATCAATCTGGCGTGGAATTTTTGAAATGGCTCATCTGTAAGATAAATTTTTTCCCTGACCCATTTAAACATATTGAGCGTGGTCCATTTTCCGAAGGCTCCAGGAAGAACCGCAACTGAAACCGACCCAACGTCTTTTGAATTTTCATCTATCTGATCTGGCAGAAAAACAATTGTCGGAGTGAAATTTAACCGCCATTTTCGAACCGCCTTTTTCTCGGAGAGCTCTTCGCCATCAAGATCGGTTACTTCCTCATCACCAAACATATTGTATTGAACGACCATGAAATTTTCAGATATATATTTGGCTACTTCGGGATCACTCAACACTTTTTCATGCAACCGATCACAATAGATACACCCGCGCTGCTCAATTATAATTGCCAGGCGCTTGCCTTCTTCACGTGCAGTTTCGATGTCTTCGCGGATATCCCGAAATGTCGTTACAAACCAGTCCTGCTTGTGAAGACCGTCATCTCCTAGTTCTGTCGCCTGAACCGGAACCACCCACGCACAAACTACAATAACCAGTCGTATTAATGTTTTTAGATCAACCACTATCTTCCCCTCGATTATCTAGCCAAAAGCGCCAAGTTGCGGAAAATACTCCAGCAGAAAGAACGACATAGACTGCATGGCACCTGTTAGAAACATCACACCGACAATAACAAGTGCTGCTCCCATGATTTTTTCAACCAACCCCAGATGTTTGCGAAAACGGGTCATAAATTTCATGAATGATCCCGCAAACGCAGCAGCCAGCAAGAATGGAATACCGATGCCCATCGCATATACAAACAGCAGGCTCGCACCTTTAAAAACATCCGCTTCACTT
>JAESRR010000134.1 GCA_016764535.1 Cohaesibacteraceae bacterium
AAGAGCCCAAAGTGATTAAGAACTTCTTCATCGAATGCGTACCACTCGGTTAGCCATTGAGCACAGAAACCCTGAGCTTCCGCCGCATGAATTGCATTCATGCAACACGCGCCTGCTGACATATATTGCTCCCAGTTCGGAACCTTCTCACTAATGGTTATTGAACTAATTATTGCGAGCACAACCGGCGAACGTGTAAATCGAAATCGCTCTTGCTCTACACGGGTTTCCGGGGCATCGGGATGCAATTGCACCCAACGATCTGCCAAAATACTTCCTGCATCGGACCTGGCATTTCCCTTAAAAAGAACAAATCTCCAGGGTGTCAGTTTTCCATGATCAGGCACCCTCATTGCCGCTGTCAGTATTAAATCCAGCTGATCCTGATCAGGTCCCGGCATGACATGATTGATGCAAGTAACAGATCTACGCGAAAGTAGAAAATCCAGTACAGATTTCATTGAGAATCCAATTTATAACCGAGCGGTATTATCACGAATATGTACTCCAAAAAAATACAGTGTAAATGCAATTTTGCATAAAATGTTCTGGTCCGCAGTTCGTTTTGGCCCAATTTCAAAGAACCAAATTGAATGCCGAATTTTCATTTTTGCCCGCCGCCATCAAATGAACATGGTGTTAGGTTCAACGATGAGTTACCCATAACAACAAAACCGGGATCAGAGAATCGCGGTTGAACCTGTTGTTTTCGAATAGCAGCGCCAAAATTTGCAATTCAGACTCCATAAAGAGCTTTGCCCGTGAAACAAGATCCGTACAAATTACTTGTCCAAGTTCTCTTAACTCTGGCAATCGTCATGGTTCCGGTAACAGTTAACGCTCAAAGTGCCAGGCCACTGAACCTAGGTACACTACTGAAATCAAAACCAAAATCACAGCCACCAAAACGTGCGTTAACCGTAGCTCCCAAATTTAGTCCTTTCAGAAACCAGTCCCAACCTGCGGTTTCGGCCAATACCAACAGTGTGGACCAGAACCGACTAATCAACGCAATGAAAGCAGCAACTACCGGAAACCCGTTGAGCGCCGCAACCGGCCAAAACAGCATCGTGTCAACAACGACCCCGCGCAATTTGCTACAGAATATTCAGCCCCCCGAACCGGTAGTCGATATTCAGCAAGGAATAGCATCTGTTGTATTGACTGCGAGACTTACTCCCGGTGGAGATACAATCTCCAGAGGACTTGTTTGGCGAATTTTCAATTCAAAAAGAGATGAGAACAACCGTCTCCCTCTCGTACAAACACTCAAAGGCGGAACGGGGAACATTGATCTTCCAACCGGCATTTATCTCGTACATGCAAGTTATGGCCATGCCGGATTGACCAAAAAAATAACACTGACCGAGCCAGGCATTGTAGATGAGGATTTTGTGCTTGCGGCAGGCGGGCTTCGGTTGAATGCAATCATATTTGGTGACCTTCCCCTAAATGAAAAAAAACTCAAATTTGACATTTTTTCCCAACAGAAAACAGGAAATTATACGCGAAAAGAAATTGTCTCCAACATTGATGGCGGCACAATTATTCGACTTGGTGCAGATACCTATCACATAGTCAGTAGATATGGCGTTTCAAATGCAGTGGTTCGAGCGGATGTTATCGTCACTGCCGGGCAGTTAACTGACGCGACACTGATTCATCGAGCTGCGGAAATGACCTTCAAACTCGTTTCCGAAGCTGGTGGAGAAGCCCTTGCAGACACGCGCTGGAGCATTCTAACCCCGGGCGGAGATCTGGTCAGGGAAGTGATTGGTGCGTTCCCTGCAGTCATCCTGTCCGAAGGAGATTACACAGCTATCGCGATCAACGGCGGAGATACGTTCAATCGTGATTTTTCTGTTGAACCTGGCCTTGATCGCGATGTTGAAGTATATGCGCAGCGCCAGTAAATCATGACAGCCAACGACTAATTCCGCCCTGAAAATAAAAAAAAGGAAGACCGGTTTGCGATCTTCCTTTTAACTGATTCACGTAGTTTGACTGGTCAATCCGCCGGTTGCATGGCCCTTCTGATGTCAGGTGCCATAGCCTCCTCACAAAGCGATGTTATTGCTTCGTCAAGGCTCATACTTTTGGAATGTTTCGAACCAAGTCTGCGGATCGAAACAGTTCCTTCTTCAGCTTCTCTCGCACCACAAACAATTAGCGCGGGCACTTTCGCAAGCGAATGTTCCCTCACTTTGTAATTGATTTTCTCGTTTCTTAGATCAATATCGGTGCGAAGACCGGCCTTTGCCAGTTTTTGTTGCACTTCCCGCGCATAATCATTTGCATCCGAAGTAATTGTCGTGACCATAGCCTGAAGGGGAGACAACCAAAGTGGAAAATGTCCTGCATAATGCTCGATCAAAATACCACAAAAACGTTCAACCGAACCGAACAGAGCTCTATGTATCATAACCGGTGCGACTTTTTCGCCCCTGGTATTTATATAAAAAGCCCCCAAACGTCCGGGAAGGTTTAGATCAACTTGTACGGTACCACATTGCCAGTCGCGACCGATTGCATCCCTCAAAACATATTCCAGTTTGGGGCCATAAAAAGCGCCCTCGCCCGGATTGAGTTCATAATCCTGACCGGCAGCTTCCACAGCCGTTTTTAAAGCTGCTTCCGATGCGTCCCAGACTTCATCTGAACCAACTCTTTTCTCCGGCCGGTCCGAAAACTTGATCCGAACATCCTCAAATCCAAAATCTTTGTATATCGACATAAGTTGCGTGTTCATATCAACACACACATCTGTCACTTGTTCTTCAGTTGAAAATATATGCGCATCATCCTGAGTAAAATGCCGGACACGCATCATGCCGTGCAAAGCCCCGGACGGCTCATAACGATGAACTTTGCCAAACTCAGCAATTTTTAACGGAAGATCACGATAGGACTTAAGACCATTTTTGAATATTTGAACATGGCCAGGACAATTCATGGGCTTACAACAAAATACCCGTTCATCCGGAGTTACCGTTGTGAACATATTCTCGCCAAACTTTTCCCAATGACCCGATTGTTCCCACAACGAACGCTCCATCATGTCCGGACTGTTAACTTCCTGATAACCCCAGGAAAGCTGCCGGCGACGCATATAATCAATCAGGGTTTGAAACAGCGTCCAGCCCTTGTGATGCCAAAAAATTGATCCGGGCGCTTCGTCCTGAAAATGGAACAAATCCATTTCCCGACCAAGACGACGATGGTCCCGCTTTTCAGCTTCTTCCAGGCGGAAAATATAGGCTTTGAGATCCTTGTCACTATTCCAGGCCGTGCCATATATACGGCTCAACATCGCATTATTACTGTCACCACGCCAATACGCTCCGGCAACTTTCATTAATTTGAAAGAAGTACCAACCTGTCCAGTCGAAACCATATGTGGTCCGCGACAAAGATCCTTCCAGTCACCTTGAGCGTAAATGTTGACATCCTGGTCTTCCGGAATCGCATCAAGTAACTCGACTTTGTAATGCTCGCCTTTTTCGCGAAAGTAATTGGCTGTCTGTTCACGCGACCAAATTTCTTTCGTGAAAGCCGCGTTACGCACAATAATCTCGCGCATTTTCTCTTCGATCCGCGGAAGGTCTTCGGTCGTAAATGCTTCATCGCGAGCAAAATCGTAGTAGAACCCGTCATCAATAACCGGGCCAATGGTAACCTGGGTTCCCGGAAATAACTCCTGAACTGCTTCAGCCAGCACATGCGCACAATCATGCCGAATAAGTTCAAGTGCTGCATCATCGGTACGCGTTACAATCTGAACTGTCGCATCTTTTAAAATTGACTGACCCAAATCTGTCAAAACACCGTCCAGCTTCATCGCCACAGATTTTTTTGAAAGGGATTTGGAAATCCCCAGAGCGATTTCTGCTCCGGTGATGCCGGGTTCAAATTGTCTTTTGGAACCGTCAGGGAAGGATATATCGATCATTCATTTTTCTCCAGCTCAACTCCTGCAAACCACGCAGGTAAGCTAATTATTTGCGCACGGGGAAAATGCGCATGTCTATCAGATATCAAGGCGGGTATCGGGATCGATGTGTTTGCCCGACCACTGGCCATAACGCCACGGTGTATACCAGCTGGAGCCCATGGGCAAGTTAACAGGCACCGGGTCAAACCCCGACGCTCCAAATGGATTACAACGCATAAATCGCGCCAGTGTCATCCAGCCACCAGCCCATGCGCCAAAACGCATTATGGCAATTTCTCCATAATGAGAACAGGTAGGTGCATATCGACATGACTGCCCCAAAAATGGTGAAACCACAATTTGATAAATCCTGATAAGGCGTAGTATCAACCACCTCATCAATCTGCCTTTATTTCCCGGGAAATAATTTGGGCAGCTTCCAGAGCAGCTTCAAATGCAAGTAAAGTTGATAGATGTCGCGCAGGATAATCCTTGACAGGCGCGAGATACATTGCATCGGAAAATCTACCGGATGGGGCATCGGCTCCAGCCGTTAACATAGCAAGAACTGCGTCTCGCGCATCACGAAGCTCATCAATTGTCGCTCCAATCACACTACGGGCCATAATCGAGGCTGCAGCCTGACCCAATGCGCATGCATTAACTTCGTGAGCATAGGCAGCGACCTTGCCGTCTACCAATTTCATACTAACCTCAACGGTTGAGCCACAAAGTTTGCTGTGTTTTTTAACAACAGCATCAGGATTTTCAAGAGAGCCCTGTGCGGGAATGTTTCCGGCAAACTCAAGTATTTTGGCATTGTAGACGCTATCAAGCATATTGCATTGTCCCGGACAGAAATTTTCTCAGCCACATATATATGGTGTGAATGGAAAGCAAGTGCAATCCGGCGCACCTGATCAATCAGAATCCCATATTTCAAATAATTTTAGTGCAGCACTTTGCCCGGAAATATATGCACCGTGCAATGTTCCATGATAAAGAAAATGTGTGTGTTCGCCCGCTAACATAAGTACATTATCGATGGGTTTAGCCAAAATTTGAAAATGGGAAGGCCTGGTGTTTATTCCGGTAAAGGAATATGCGCCTTTGGAAAAGGGATCAACAGACCATCGAGACATGACATAGTTTACGGGACCTGCAACAGAATCTCCAAACATATCCCTTAGCACGTCCATCATATCAGCTTGTATTTGATTGTCTGAACTCGCCTCAATCCTTGACGAATAACTTCCAAAACACAATCCAAGTAGAATATTCTCGTTTGAGATGGTGCGGTAATTCATAAACAGGGGCCATCGACCTTTTTGGTCTGTCAAAGCACCAAAATACTCGGTCTCAACATCCCAAAATGGCTTGTCAAATTGCAAGGCCAATTTGGTAACATTACCCATCGGTATATGGTCTATTGCATGTCTGTACTTTTTGGGAAGTGGAGGATCGAATGAAACATCACCATTTTTAAGTACACCCAAAGGTAACGTGCAAATAGCAATGTCCGCGCGAAAAATGCCCTGTGAAGTACTAACCTCAACTCCATGATCCCTGTTGTATTTGATGTCTTGAACCATTACATCAGTTTTGAACTCAATATCATTGATAAAATTGGACAATATTGCGTCAAGGCCATCCGGGAGTAGAATGTCTCCTCCCTCAAAAACTGCATCCTCATCAAAATATTCTGCAGACAGGTCTTCAATTGGACCACCTGTGTCAAACTCAACAGTAGATGTTAAAGCCCAGAGATTAAGCGGGTCATTTAGAAATTCGGCATCAACCCGCTTTATGGCCTGTTGCAAGGATTCATTGTTTTCAGCAGCTTTATCGACATCATGTCGAAGTTCCTCCAGAATATCTTCCAACTCAAACAGGCGTTCTTCAGGGACTATATTGCCCTTTTTGTCATAAACGATGACGTCTTCACTATCTGTTTCAAAGGTTCGAACGTTAAGGCGTCCAACCAGTCGAGACAGAGGATTGTCTTCAAAGCCATGAATAAAACTCGCCCCAAGTTCAACGGGCGTTCCAAGGGAGGTGTCGGTAAATAATCGCCCACCAATGCGATGCCTTGCTTCCAGAATTGTAACTGAAAATCCCTTTGTCGATAAAACCTGCGCGGCTGACAACCCGGCAAGGCCCGCCCCAATCACCAAAGCTTGCGGCTTTTTCGACTCGGCACCTGCGGTTCGAATACCAAATCTGTTCATAAATGCCATAGCTGCGACAAAAATCAAAAATTCGCGTCTACCTGTCACAATCTCCATTACCCTTTTCATAATATGGCAATCCAGACAGATCGGAAATTTTCTGGTATCCAGTATTATATTATCCATATGATATATTCAGGACAACATTTTACGCTACTTTTCGATGTTGTTTGACCTCAGCAGGTATTGCGATTATCAGTCTTACAAAAATCGGGGTAGACTGCGTGCTACCCAAATGTTTCCAGATCTCGTGATACTGTTTGTATTGCGAAGGTGGCTACGCCACACAGGAGTTCAGGAATGGATATTTTGGCAGATAAACTGACCAGGGTAGTTGAAGAAAACATCCAGTCAAACCTGCCACGCCCGTCGCGTGAAGAAGCAGAAGCTGCCATACGGACACTATTGCTCTGGATTGGGGAAAATCCTGATCGTGAAGGTCTTAAAGATACACCACGCCGTGTGATCAAAGCATATGACGAATTGTTTGCAGGATATGATGAAGACCCATATGATGCATTAAAGCGTACATTTGAAGAAGTCGGCGGGTACGACGATATGGTACTCGTTCGGGATATCCCGTTCTCATCCTTTTGCGAGCACCACATGCTGCCGTTCATTGGGAAGGCACATGTTGCATACTATCCAGCAGATGGTGTGGTTGGTCTATCCAAACTCGCGAGAACCATTGATACATTCGCAAAACGCCTGCAAACCCAGGAACACATGACGGCACAGATTGTAACTGCAATTGATGATGCCATGTCACCTCGCGGAATTGCAGTGCACATAGAAGCCGAACACCAGTGCATGGCCCTAAGAGGTATAAAGAAACACGGTGCATCAACAATCACAACTCGGTTTACCGGCATTTTTCAAGACGAACCAACCGAGCAGTTACGATTTCTAACTCTTATTAAGAGCTAAATACAACAGGTGACCATCTGTGACATTCCCGGTTTCCAAATCCAGTCATGACCTTGAAAACGGAACTATTTTCACACCAAAATTTGATGAAAAGGGCCTGATACCCTGCATTGTAACTGATGCCGACACAGCAGAAGTTGTGATGTACGCTTTTATGAACGCAGAGAGTTTACGGTTATCAATTAAGACCCGCGAGGCTCACTATTGGAGCAGGTCCCGCAAGGAACTGTGGCATAAAGGCGCTACCAGCGGATCAATTCAGACCATAATTGATATGAAAACAGATTGTGATCAGGATGTAATCTGGATCAGCGTCACAACCATGAATTCCGGAGCCAACTGCCATACGGGTCAAAAATCCTGCTTTTATCGAAGAATCGTTGAAAGCGGTTCACCGGACGAACAAATCAAACTGGAAAAAACTTCCACTCCGGCATTGTTCGATCCCAAAGCTGTGTACGGAGACAAATAATTTCTTGCAACCCTGGATAATATTAAGGATATAGCCAAGCTCTGTCATTATAATGTAGCTGAGGAGCAAATTAATG
>JAESRR010000135.1 GCA_016764535.1 Cohaesibacteraceae bacterium
TGACATAAAGAATATCGCCGTGTTTCCACTTGCCATACCTCTGCTTGCGGGCCCCGGCGCAATATCGGCTGTTATACTGTTATCCTCCAAAGCCAGTGATGCAATAAGTTATGCAAAAATTTCAGGCATGATCCTGTTTGTTCTAGCGTTGGTTTATGTTGCTTTTTTGACGGCGGGGCATATCGACAAAGTTCTGGGAACAACGGGCCGTAATGTTTTGACCCGGTTATTGGGGGTCTTGCTCTCGGCGCTGGCCGTTCAATTTGTTGCGGATGGCATCAGCGCTATGGCGGCAGCGTAACTTCGATCATTTTACCACCATAACGATGTAATTTGTCTTTCGCACGAATTATCACGGTACGAATTGATGGATCCAGTTTCATAATAGTGGATCGGGTAAATGGCTGTTCGTTGACATGTGGATGGGCAAGAATTCGAGTTGCAAGAATATCTCCAGAAAGTGAAACGATTTCAAATGCATCTGCATAGTGTTCCCATCCCTCATCTGCATGCAGGACGCTAACCCTGAATACAAAACTGCCGTTTGATTGCCGAATGGTGAGCACGTCAACAACGTCTGCCTCACCTGCGATGCTTACTGATGTGAACAACATCAAAAAGGGTAACAACATCAAATGTCTCACGAAATCTCCCGATTAAACCGATTTAGGAATTCTGATCCTGACATATTGCCAAAACCACTTATTGTGACAATTGGTATTTTATGTTTGACCGTCTGAATTTGAGTTATCTATTTTGAGTTATCTATAATGGGATTGCTCTTTCTACAAATGTGATTAAACAACGCTAACGATAGTACAAGGAAACACATTATGGCAGCTGGCGGTTCAAGAGCGGTCATCCTCGCGGCCCTCGTAGGCAACGCACTGATTACAATCACCAAATTTGTGGCTGCAAGTTTGTCCGGTTCTTCAGCAATGTTATCGGAAGGTATCCACTCTTTGGTGGATACCGGGAATCAGGGCCTTTTGCTATATGGAATCAAGCGCTCCAAACGTCCCGCGGACGAGCAGCATCCTTTTGGCTATGGAACAGAACTCTATTTCTGGGCATTCATTGTTGCACTGTTGATATTTTCGATTGGCGCAGGTGTCTCAATTTATGAAGGTATACACAAGGTTTTGCATCCCGAACCGCTGGGCGATGTAACAATCAATTTCGTTGTTCTTGGACTTGCCGCAATATTTGAAGCTGCAGCCTGGTGGATAGCCTGGAAAAGCTTTCAAAGTACACGGGGAAAACGCTCCTTTTATGAAGCAGTACGGAGCTCCAAAGATCCAACAGTGATGACTGTTCTGTTTGAAGATACTGCAGCAATGCTGGGTTTATTTGTTGCTGCGGCCGGAATTGCCGGTGCCAAATATCTTGGCATTTTATGGCTCGATGGTGGAGCCTCAATTGTTATTGGGGTCATACTCGCCGGGACGGCTGCTCTTCTTGCAAGAGAAACCAAAAGCCTTTTAATCGGAGAGGCTGCGTTGCCGGAAGTCGATGAAGGCATTCGCAACATTGTTGAGGCACACCCCGCAATTACATCAATTAACGAGATCAGAACGCTCCATCGCGGGCCGGAAGATGTGTTGCTGGCTATCAGTCTGGATTTTGAAGATAATCTGCCCGCAGGCAAGGTAGAGGATGTTATTTTCAATCTGGAAGTAGCTATTAAGAATGAATTTCCGATGGTGCGGCGATTGTTCATAGAAGTGCAATCATCACGGCATCATCATCAGATACTTGCTGCCGAAAAAGAAAATAAACCCTTGCAGGGAATTTGATAGTTCCTGGTTTGGTAATCAGGAAAAGTCGGCACCTTGTCCCGGACAATTGGTTATCGGCTAAATATACATTGGGTGGTAAAACAAAAAATCCCATGAACCAACATGGGATTTTTGTTTTCCAAACCGGATAACCGGATGAGATCTAAAACGGGATTTCATCGTCCATATCGCTTGAAAACCCGGTGCCGCCTTGCTGCTGACCACCGCCACTGCCTTGCTGACCACCGCTTTGCTGACCACCGCTTCCACCGCTGTTATAACCACCTTGTTGACCACCGCCAAAGCCACCGCCCTGTTGACCGCCACCTTGTTGACCTCCGCTATCACGGCCATCAAGCATTGTCAGGCTACTGTTAAAGCCCTGAAGTACTATTTCGGTTGTATATTTATCCTGGCCACTTTGATCCTGCCATTTGCGAGTTTGCAACTGGCCTTCGATATAGACCTTTGATCCCTTTTTCAGGTATTGCTCAACAATCCGGCACAAACCTTCGTTGAATACCACAACACGGTGCCATTCGGTGCGTTCCCGGCGTTCTCCGGAACTGCGATCCCGCCAGCTTTCGGACGTTGCTATCCGCAAATTTGCTATAGGACGGCCATCCTGTGTATTACGAATTTCTGGATCGGCACCCAGATTGCCGATTAAAATAACTTTGTTGACGCTGCCTGCCATCAATATTCTCCTGATGTCTTGTTGTGTTAATTCTAGCAGAGCCGGAGAAGTGCGTCCGGGAGATTGTTTCCCTTTTGCACAGTCAAACACCTTCCAGCTCTATGCAGAACTTGCCATCTTTCGAATTTCACAACTTGTCGACAATTCTGCTCTTGATCCAATGAGAACAAAAATGGTACATCCCGTCAAGACCGCTTGTTTACTGCCGTTGATTCATCCATATACAAGCGCCGTAAAAAGCCCTCATCCTGCGCGCCAGGTAGAAAACGGATATAATAATTCATGTCAAATCAGTCTGAACATGGCCGCGTGATTTCTGTTCGTGGAGCACGCGAACACAATCTCAAGAACATTGATATTGATATTCCCCGCGACAAACTGGTTGTAATGACAGGATTATCGGGTTCCGGTAAATCTTCACTGGCATTTGATACAATTTACGCCGAAGGACAGAGGCGGTATGTGGAATCCCTGTCTGCATATGCACGGCAGTTTCTCGAAATGATGCAGAAGCCGGACGTCGATCAAATTGATGGATTGTCGCCGGCAATTTCAATTGAACAAAAGACGACGTCCCGAAATCCAAGATCCACGGTAGGGACGGTTACCGAAATTTATGACTATATGCGTTTGCTTTATGCCCGTGTTGGTATTCCCTATTCGCCAACAACCGGCCTTCCCATTGAAAGTCAAACTGTCTCGCAGATGGTGGACCGGGTTCTGGCCCTTGAGGAGAAGTCCAGAATTTATCTTCTGGCACCGATTGTGCGAGGACGCAAAGGCGAGTACCGCAAGGAACTGGCTGATCTGATGAAACGCGGATTTCAGCGGGTAAAGATTGACGGTACTTTTTATGAAATAGCAGATGCACCTGCCCTTGATAAAAAATTCAAACATAGCATTGATGTGGTCGTTGACCGGTTGGTTGTACGCAATGACATGGCAACGCGCCTGGCGGATTCGCTAGAGACTGCCCTTGAGCTGGCATCAGGCATCGCGGTTATTGAATTTGCAGACGCCGCTGAAAAAGAAAAAGCCAAACGTATTACTTTCTCGCAAAAATTTGCATGCCCCGTTTCTGGATTCACGATTGAGGAAATTGAACCAAGATTATTTTCGTTTAACAATCCGTTCGGTGCCTGTCCTTCATGCGATGGTCTTGGCACCGAGTTGAAAATTGATCCAGAACTAATTATCCCTGACCCCATGCTTACCCTGCGTGAAGGGGCAATATTTCCCTGGTCTAAATCCAGTTCACCATATTACAGGCAAACACTTGATGCCCTCGCCAGGCATTATGATTTTTCAGTGTTGGTTCCCTGGTTTGAACTCACTGAAGAATCACAGAAAGCCATTTTGTACGGTACCGGCAAAGACGTTGTGACCTTTAAATATGAAGACGGTGTCAGGTCTTACGAAACCAGCAAGACTTTTGAAGGTGTAATTCCCAATCTCGAACGCCGTTGGAGAGAGACCGACAGTTCATGGGCAAGAGAGGAAATTGGAAAATTTCAATCCAAAACTCCTTGTACCCGATGCAAGGGAAATAGATTAAAGCCTGAAGCTCTTGCCGTTAAGCTCGATGATAAACACATATCCCAGGTCTCAAATTATTCCATACGCGACGCAGCAACCTGGTTCGAGAATTTACCGGACACGCTTACCGATAAACAAAATCAAATCGCAGTTCGCATTGTAAAAGAGATCACAGACCGGCTTAAATTTCTGAATGATGTAGGACTTGAATATCTGGGATTGTCGAGAGCTTCAGGAACTTTGTCCGGAGGGGAATCTCAACGCATTCGACTGGCTTCCCAAATTGGCTCAGGCCTCACGGGTGTGCTGTACGTATTGGATGAGCCTTCAATCGGATTGCATCAGCGTGATAACGCTCGATTGCTCGAAACGCTCAAGCATTTACGAGATCTGGGAAACACCGTCATTGTCGTCGAGCATGATGAGGATGCTGTTCTGGCTGCGGATTTTGTAGTTGATGTGGGGCCCGGTGCAGGTGTGCATGGAGGCGAAATTGTATCCAGCGGCACGCCGGAGCATGTGATGAATGATGAGAATTCATTGACTGGAAAATATTTGTCCGGGCGGATGATGATCCCGTTTCGTGAACAACTGCGCCATGTTGACGATAAGCGTGCATTAAAAGTTATTGGTGCATGCGGAAACAATCTTCAAAACATCAGTGCCAATATTCCTTTGGGTACATTTACATGTGTGACAGGAGTATCAGGCGGTGGTAAATCCACGTTCCTGATTGATACGCTATATCGGGCCACGGCGCGTCGGCTCAACGGATCACGCCAAATACCTGCAGAACATAATCATGTTGAAGGTCTGGAGTATCTGGACAAGGTAATTGATATTGACCAATCACCAATTGGTAGAACTCCCAGATCAAATCCGGCCACCTATACCGGTGCATTCACACCGATAAGAGAATGGTTTGCTGGATTGCCGGAATCCAAGGCACGGGGCTATGCACCCGGAAGGTTTTCATTCAATGTCAAGGGTGGACGTTGTGAGGCTTGCCAGGGCGATGGCCTTATCAAAATTGAAATGCACTTTCTTCCCGATGTTTACGTCACTTGCGATGTTTGCGAAGGCAAACGATATAATCGGGAAACCCTGGAAGTTAAATTCAAGGACAAATCCATTTCAGACATTCTGAATATGACGGTTGAGGAAAGTGTAGATTTTTTTGCTGCAGTACCCTCCGTTAGAGACAAAATGGTAGCACTGCACCGGGTTGGGCTGACCTATGTAAAGATTGGGCAACCGGCAACTACCCTTTCCGGAGGTGAGGCCCAGCGCGTCAAACTGGCCAAGGAATTGTCCAAACGTGCAACCGGGCGCACTCTATATATCCTTGATGAACCAACAACAGGATTGCATTTCCATGACATTGCAAAGCTTCTGGAAGTACTGCACGAGCTGGTTGATCAGGGCAACACAGTAGCTGTGATCGAACATAATCTGGAAGTAATTAAAACTGCTGACTGGATCATTGATCTGGGACCCGAAGGTGGAGATGGCGGTGGCAGGATTGTTGGATGCGGCCGACCCGAAGAAATTGTCAAAATCAAGGAAAGTTACACCGGTAAGTTCCTGGCAGAAGTCATGGAACGAAGACCAAAAAGTATGCCGCCGGTGACAATTAAAGCCGCTCCCAAATTGAAACCGGTTCCAGTGCCAAAAAAGAAAGCAAAAAAGGTCAGACCGGCCAGTAAAAGGGATATTCCAGCTGCTGCAAAATAGATTTACCAACCATCTAAATATTTCATAGGTCAAGTAAGAGGGTTGCAAATTCCTCAACTCAGCTATGCATAATTTTGTACTGCTCTTTGTTCGGATGAAGGACTATATACATATCAACACGGCGACAAACGAAGTCACCGGTTTTTGGAAAGGAGCAGACTAATGTTTGGAACTCTTACACAGAATTATCGTGAATGGCGCGCGTACCGTCAGACAGTTAACGAATTATCTCGTCTGTCTGGCCGCGAACTGAGTGACCTTGGACTTTCGCATGGTGATATTGAATTCGTTGCACGTAAAACTGCAACAAAATAGTTTCAGGCCAATCTCCTCCCATGGCCTGATGTTCTGAAGTCCCTCCCGCTTCGGAACGAACAAAAGAACCCGCCGGATCTCCTCCCCTGGCGGGTTTTTTGTATCCAAAATTCGAATATCACTTTTTCGTATTACTTTTTCGATGGAATTTTGCTTTCCAGCCTGGTTTCAGAAAGCTTTTGCTGGTCTTGGGTTGACCATGCAGAAAACCATTTTTCCAGTGGTATGACATCTGGAATTACACCATTATCATAAACCCAGCTATCAATGGCGAATTGCGCACCGGTTGTGGCGACTTCGATAACCGCTGTTGCATGAGGAAACCGGCCATCCAGCAGGAATCCGCGTGCGACGGGATGTTTCACAGTATGGTGTTTGATAAAGCCATTTTTCTCTGCAAGCAAAAATAAACTTGTGGTGTTGGTTGCCTCATCAATGCAATCCATCTGTCCGCGTTCACCCGATGCATCACCTACAAAACCGCCAATATCCTTGTCTGATCCGACAATCGGCCCAACAAGAATTTCAAACCACTGAACTGCTTTAGCCAGCGCCTGACGTTCCTCTGCCGCGGAACCTGATCCCTCCGCGATTATTTCGCCAAGTTTTGCGATGGAACCATCATCAATAATAAGGGGTTCCTGGTAGTGACAATCAAAACCATGACAAATTCGTATTCGATTAGTGGAGGGTTGTTTGACAACCTGCCAGTCATACCAGTTTCCAACATCACGATTGGCCTGGGTTTGACATCCGGCTAAAACTAAACACACACATAAACCTGTGACAAACTTTAACATTTACAGTCCTGGTTCAATTTCTGATTCGCATCTTCTTTATTGATATCAAACGGAACAGAAACGAGGGATCAAAACAAGTTGAGACTTTCGATCAGTGTCGAGGAGTGCTAGACCCAGGCCATGACAAACAAACCAGTTCACATTATTGGTGGCGGCCTTGCCGGATCCGAAGCTGCATGGCAGCTGGCGGGTGCCGGAGTCCCCGTTATCCTGCATGAAATGCGTCCCGAACGCAAAACAAATGCCCATAAGACAGACGGCCTTGCCGAACTGGTCTGCTCCAATTCTTTTCGATCGGACGATGCGGAATACAACGCAGTTGGACTATTGCATCAGGAAATGCGGACAGCCGGATCGCTAATATTCGAGATGGCGGACAAAAACAAACTACCTGCGGGAGGTGCGCTGGCTGTTGATCGTGATGGATTTTCAGAAGATGTTACCATTGCTCTTGAGAACCACGCTTTAATCACGATCGATCGTGCCGAAGTCCCCGGGTTGCCACCTGTCGAATGGGGAAACACCATCATTGCAACAGGACCGTTGACCTCTCCGGACCTTGCGGAAGCAATAATTGGCGAAACCGGAGAAGAGTCTCTCGCGTTTTTTGATGCAATTGCACCCATCATCCACCGCGAAAGCGTTGATATGGACAAGGCCTGGTTTCAATCCCGCTATGACAAGGC
>JAESRR010000248.1 GCA_016764535.1 Cohaesibacteraceae bacterium
TTGACACCGCAATGTACGCAATCCGGAAATATGGTGGTAAGTTTGTATCAATTGAATCAAGTGAAAACAGGATTTATAAAGGGCAGGATCCCAATCGTAATTTTGGCCTGTCACGATCAGAAACAGCGTCCTGCAGCAATATGCGGAGCAAACCATCGCCGCTTTTCACCCGGGCCTTTATGAAACATTTCAACACTCGATATCCAGTACTAACGCTCCATAACAACACAAATGGCGGTGGTATTAGCGCCGCTAGATCCACAAGAGTAATGAAAGGCATGTTGAGCCCGCTGCGGGGTAAAACCAGCCTGGGAGACCCGGATAACGCGATTTTATTCGCCGGTCGAAAGTCCTACTCAAAATCAACAACGGCGAAAAGTACTACGAAATACTTTCATGCCAATGGTATCAATGTAATCTACGAGCATATTCGTTCAGGAAAAAGTGATTGTTCGCTATCTAACCATGTGGTACTTACAAGTGGTCGCAAATATTTCAATGTAGAAGCGCAACACGGGCATGGTAAATCTCAAGCAAAAATCGTTGATACATTGATCAAATTTTTGAAGAACAATAATGGTTAACGTTCTTTAATTGTTCCTGGATTAACTATACCCATCAAGATCCTTGAACTGATTATTGATATCAAGTTGTATTGTACATAGTTCTCAGTTGAGGCAGTTTTGTGTTTTTGCGTTCCACGAAAATTACGTTCAAAGTAATTATTGTATTTGCCATCTGTGGTATAATTCAAATGGCCGGTTCAAAACATGCCAATGCCGGTATGGTAGAAATGACCCGGGCCATTGAACAAGCCAGGTTACAGATTAAACAACCTCCTGAACAAAAATACACACTCCTGAAATCACCTTACCTGCAAGGGTTCTCCTACCTGGATTTATTCAAAAGCATCATCCCGAAGCCAGCAAAACGCAAATCCCGAAAACGCATCATTTATTATAGTGTCCAGATTGAAAACAGTCTGCAAATTGATCTTCTCGAAACAACGAAAACCATTCAAAGAATCCTTCAGGATGGCCGTAGCTGGTCTGGCAAAAACCGCATCCATTTCATACCGGCAATTCCCGCCAAAAAACATTTGAACATTATTGTAGCATCCCCCCGGAAAGTGAACCGGTTTTGTCGTCCCCTGCGAACAAATTCCAGGTTCAGCTGCAGCAAGGGAAACCGTGTTGTTCTTAACGTTAAACGTTGGAAGACCGGAGTTCGACACTGGACAAAGAGTATTTTTGAATATCGGGCATATCTCGTAAATCATGAAGTCGGACACTTCCTTGGGCACCGGCACAAGCGTTGCCATAAACGAAATGCTCCTGCGCCCGTTATGATGCAGCAGACCAAATCATTCGGCCGTTGCCAGCCTAATGGATGGCCATATCCGCATAATCAGGTTGCACTTGGTAAATAGCAATCAATGCTTTTGGATCTGGTGAGACCAGACACTGGCAAACCGCTTTTCAAACTTCCGACAGTCTGCCATTGTCAAAATCTCCGGGGGAGAGGCGTCGACCTGAAATAATTGTTGGGGGAAACATTGTGTAGAACTATCAACACAATCCTACCCATTTGTTTCAATAGACAGCACCGCATGCCTGCCAAAATCGCCGGGCAAACCGTCAAAGTGGGAAGAGGACCAGTCTCATGATACGTTTTTTATTGAAGCTTGCAGCAGCAGGAGCAGTTGTCGGAGGAACCGTATTTTGGATACTGACAATCCCCAATACACTTGATGCATCCGATTTGCCGGACCACAATGCAGACCTTGCAAACGGCGAATACATGTTCAACATCGGTGGCTGCGCATCCTGCCATGCCGCGCCAAAATCGACCGGTGATGCACGTCAGGTCCTGGTGGGTGGGGTAACCCTGGGATCTCCATTTGGCGATTTTCATGTTCCCAACATCTCGCAAGACAAGGAAACAGGCATCGGCGGATGGAGCGATATCGATTTTATCAATGCCATGGTCAAAGGCGTTTCGCCCGAAGGGCAACACTATTTTCCAGCATTTCCCTATCGGTCCTATCAGAATATGACAATCCCGGATTTGCTTGATTTAAAGGCTTTCCTCGACACAACCCCGGCCAAATCATCACAGGTTCCTGATCACGAATTGCCGTTCCCGTTTAACATCCGGCGCTCTGTTGGCATGTGGAAATTGATGTATCTGGACGGAAAACCGGCAGACCCTGCACCCGATGCAAGTGACAGCATAAAACGCGGCGCCTATCTGGTTCAGGGCCCCGCTCATTGCGGCGAATGCCATACACCACGCGATATTCTTGGTGGACCGATTGATGCTCGCAGCTTTGGTGGCGCACCCAATCCGGAAGGCAAGGGATTTATCCCCAATATCACACCACATAAAACCGGCATCAAATCATGGAGCGAGGATGAACTGGTCACCAGTTTTGAAGACGGCTTCAAACCGGATTTCGATTCTTTTGGTAGTTCCATGGTGGAAGTGCAGATCAACCTGTCTCTCATAAATGACGGGGACAGACGAGCTATTGCACAATATCTATTGTCTCTTGATCCGGTTGACGCCCAGCGACCACCGAAGAAATAACATACCAATCCATCTGCAAAGTCCGGCACCTGACATGGAGCCGGGCAGCAGGGTTTTCTATTTAAATACAGGATCTCATTCCAAAATCATCATTCAATTAATGGTGTTTTTACAGAGTTCGGCAACCAGTTTTAACAAAAGGCTTTGCTTCCAACCACCCATTTATTGTTTTCTGCCATCCTGCAAACCTGGGGAAATAATATCCCGAAAAGGGAATGGTGGGAATTCAATGACCGATGTTTTACTGGAATCAGTACGCGCAATTGTTCTGTTCGGAATAGTGGTCTTTTTACTTGGGACCGGCATCGGTAAAACCGAACATGCCCGCCGTGGCTGGCGCTGGATATTTGCCGGTTTCTGTCTGCTATTGCTGGGAGCTGTTGTTGACATCACAGACAATTACGACAGTCTCAATCCCTATGTGATTATCGGCGACACACCGGCTCAGGCCTTTCTGGAAAAATTCGTCGGCTTTCTCGGTGGTTTTATCTGTCTTGCTGTAGGGCTGGTTGTCTGGATACCGCAAGTCAAACGCCAGTCTGAAGAAATTGAATTGCGTATAAAAGCCGAGGAAAATTACCTCAAAACCAATACGCGGCTCAAACAGGTTCTGGCGGATGTGTCGAGCTCCCGCGAGAACGTTGAAAAAACGCTTGAATCAGCCGTTGTTCGCAACGAAATGCAAACCCATTACGCAAGTATGGCCACCCACCAGATCCAGACGACCCTTGCAATAATCAATGCCACTGCCAACAAGGTCAAAAACCTTTCAAATGATAGCAAACTGTTGCCCGAAGATGCAGTTCGCAACATGGAAGAAACCTCGGTTGCTGTACGGCATATGGTGCGTTTGATGAAAAACACCCTGACTGCTGCCCAGCGTCGGGATGGCAAAATCAACATCGAAATTGAAGATTGCAACGTTGCGACAATCGTTCGCCAGGTTTGCGACAGGGCCCAGCAGGAAACGCCAGATTACACCATTACACCTGCGATTCTGGACATACCGGAAACCATCCCCGCCGATATTGGAGCCGTCGAACAGATCCTCACCGACATGATTTATATTGCAATTGAAATGGCGCATGATCGCAACTTCATAGATGTTGAAGTCCACGCAGTTGCAGATCAGATAGTTGTGACAGTGGTGGACAATGGAAATCACCCAAGTGAGGAAGAGGCCGCGATTGCAAAAGCCCACAGCGCCGTCAGAACAAGACCAAGCAATAATACAGATCCTGCACTGGGGTTAAGAATGGCGTCTGTACTGGCAGAACTTCATGACGGATTGCTCAATGTCGTTAATGGGGATGATCAGGGCCATTGTTATACGCTGTATCTACCGATAGCAGGGCCGGATCTGGGCAAGCGCGACAACACTCCCCTGACTAATGAAACAACAGATGCCCTAACCGCCATCGCCTGAGTTTCGCCTGGAAACAATATTGGGTACGTCAATTGCAACGAAATCCCCGCGATTTCAGGGTTACTCAATAGCGACAGGCACGCTTACATATATCCAATTATCAAATCATTCAGGTCCCGCTCAAATATATAAATACCAAGGGCAACAATGGTGAGAGCGGTACAGGATGCCAATAATACAGATGTAGCACGGCTGGCCTGTTGTTTTGACTGCATGAACCAGGCAAAAATCAGAAACAAAAACGAAATCCCGATCACATAAGGACTAACCGCGGCAATATCTCCAAATATCGCCATACCCCCAAATGTAGCTACCCAGACGCCCGACAGACCAGTGAGCATCAGGCCCATCGGCAAAATGCAACAGAGTGCTGACAGAAATGCCAGTATGGAACCGGTAAAACCGGAATAGGAAAGTGTTCTGCTGGCCATACGATGTGCAATCCCTTTGCCATGATTGGCGTTATCTGGCAATATGAAAACTGTAGTCGCTACAGGAGCAACACACATGGACGTTACCATAGGCGAGGCAGCCCGGCGCAGCGGCGTTCATATCGAGACCATTCGCTATTATGAACGTGAGAAAATTATTCCAAAGCCGATTCGTACAGATGCCGGACGACGGCTGTATGACGACGCAGCCATCGGCAGGCTTTCGTTCGTCAGGCGGTGCCGGGAAATGGGCTTCCCGATGAAACAGGTCCGGATACTGATGCAATTGAAGTCAGGAGGGTTGTCACCTGACGATGCAACGTCCTGCAATGACGCAAGAATTATAGGTGAAGCACACATTGTGGAAGTCAGACAGAAAATTGCTGAATTACAACAGCTGGAACGTTCCCTTGGTACTCTGATTGAGCAATGCAAAACAAATACAGCAGCATGTCCCATGCTTTCCAGCCTGTTTGCAGAACAAACCTGATCGGACAACCCGATCCAGTGACTCTCGAAATCGCCGCCTGATTGGACTCAGCACCCATTTGTTGTTATATCGTCAACAAACTGTTCATTAACCAAATTGCACGATCACCCGTCAGGTGCCCTGTGCAGGCGTTGATACGTAAGGGTGAATATGGCACCAATAACCACATGAACGAGAACGACCCCGTAATCAACAAGGACTGGTTTTTCGACCGTCTGCGCAGCGAAAAAAAATCCCTGCGTGGAATGGCTCGCCATCTGGAGCTGGACGCGTCGGCAGTCAGTCGTATGCTTTCCGGTCAACGCAACATGCAAATGCAGGAAGTCAATGAAATTGCACGCTTCCTCAATGCTCCGGTGACCGAGGTTTTGAAACACGCTGGCGTTTCGATGGATCAGGATGGTCAGGCCACCCCTGTTGTGTTGGCGGCAGTTATTGATGAAAAAGGCACGGTGCAACGTCTGACTAACGCACGACCTTTGCCGCACGAAACTCTTGCAAGGGTTCGGGCAGCTTTGGGCAACCCGGATGAGAGCGTGATTGCGGCCCAGATCAGGGCCAGCACCGGTCCCCTTGCGGTTTGGGACGATGCAGTGATTCTATTTCGCGCCACCCAGCGGGTTGAGCCTGAGGCAATAGGTGCCATGGCTATCGTACGCTTGATGGACGGAAACCAGTATTTCTGCCGAATTGATCGTGCGCGCAAAACGGGAGAGGCAAGCCTGCGCCTGACAGAAGGGGATATCCTTGATGTAGAGCTGGATACCGCAACTCCGGTGCTTGCTGTTGTCCCCTGAAGGTGACATAAACATCGTCTGGTTGAAGGAACCGGACAACCGGCAGGATCCTGACCGCATTATGGTCATAACATAATCCAGCCTGCGTATTTTTAACTATATTTTGATCGCAAGGCGGGAAACATCTCGCCAGATAGATAAACACTTAACCCTATCACTTTGAACTTTGGACATTTTTTCGCCGCATGATCCTGTAACTTCTATACATGGTCGTGAATGATCTTTCAGAACGGAAAAGAGAACAAAATAAGAACAAAGTGTGGCAATATGGATTACACAACGAAAGGAGCACCAGGAATATGCAGACCCAGGAAGCCGATTTTATCGCAAGATTCCTTAATGTACCAGTCAGTGAGATACTCGGTCACGCAGGCTTTGCAAGGGATCTTGATGGATTTGAAGCACCGGTGGTGTTGGCCGCCATTATTGATGAAACCGGCAGAGTACAGCGTTTACGGGAACCCCGTCCCTTGCCTCAGCGGGTTTTGGACAAGGCCAGATCATCTTTGGGAGAAAGTGGCAGACTTGTCATAGCCGCGCAAATTCGTGCCGAATCCGGCCCGTTGGCTGTATGGGATGACGCTGTCATTTTATTTTCAGCGACAACAAGAGTTGAGCCGGACGCTATCGGGGAACTGGCAGTCGTACGTCTGCTGGATGGTGAACAGATGTTTTGCCGTATTGACCGTGCCCGCAAAACCGGCGAGGCAACACTGCGTTTACCCGAGGGGGGATTAAGGGACGTATTGCTGGATACCGCAGCGCCCCTGCTGGCTCTGGTTCCGTAATAAAGCGCAACCATTTAACAGCCTCACGTAATATTCAGTAAATTGAACAAGTGACACTCACAAATATACGCCACTATTTCGCCCGCGTTCCACCCACTGGATGCGGGTTTTTCTTTATCGGAACCGCAAATCGGTTTTTTTGAGCGGCAGAACAACGCATAAAACCAACTATGGAACCTGGGTGCGGAAAAATATTGCAGAGAATGTGCACAACCCCGAGCTTATTCACACCAGGTTACCGGGAATATCATGATTTGAGTCACCCCATAATTGCAGCAGGGTAACACCAACAAAATTCAATGTGTTTTCAGCAACAGAGTTCCGCACGCCAGATAGT
This sequence comes from Cohaesibacteraceae bacterium, assembly GCA_016764535.1. Classification (GTDB taxonomy): domain Bacteria; phylum Pseudomonadota; class Alphaproteobacteria; order Rhizobiales; family Cohaesibacteraceae; genus JAESRR01. The sequence continues at coordinate 6,859 of JAESRR010000248.1, forward strand.
TATGATTGGTCATTCAAATTCCCACCATCATCCTTTTGTGCAATTAGCTTTTCAAGCCCGGCAATTCCATCGCCCATTCTGGTAATGTCACCTTCATTTTCTGCAACAACAACATTGTCCAGCCCAGGATAACGCTCGATAATGACCCTTACACGATCCAGCATGGCTTGCGCGATTTCATAGTCCTGTACAGACTGATCACAGGCATTCAAACCCGTTGAAACTGGTTTAACAGCCGCCTGGAATTTCCCGCGATCAAATTGGCCCAATATCTCTTCATTCCCGGGATAGCTTTTCACAAGCTCTGATAAAACTGCAAGGCAGTCATCAACACGCCCCCACTCCTGCACAGCACCGGCATCTATGGAAACATTGAACGCAGCTTTCGCCTGTCTGAGCGCAATCTCTTCATTCCCGGGATGCGTTTTCACAAGCTCTGATAAAACTGCAAGGCAGTCATCAACACGCCCCCACTCCTGCACATCACCGGCTTTGCTGGAAACATTGACCGCAGCTTGCGCCCGTGTAAGCGCAATCTCTTCATTCCCGGGATGCGTTTTCACAAGCTCTGATAAAACTGCAAGGCAGTCATCAACACGCCCCCACT
>JAESRR010000136.1 GCA_016764535.1 Cohaesibacteraceae bacterium
ATGGCTTGTAGATTGGCTGTTGAAGTTATGCCACAGCAGACCATTGATGAACTGCTGATCGCACTTGAACCACGTCAGGAACCCGTATCCAGTGAGAACATGCTCGACGTACACGTTGCTATCGCAAAGGGATGCGGAAACCGTCGTATCGAGACATTGTTGTGTGAGGATATTTATCACCTGCTCAGAATTTACCGCGCACGATCCGGTGCGACACCAGGACGTCATGATGCGGCCTATGAAGAACACTGGCAGATTGTAAGCGCAATCAATGACCGTAATGGCCGACTGGCAGAATCTCTAATGCGATCACACATCGCCCGCGCTACCCAGGTTTTGCTTGCCAACATGAACGAAGACGCAAAATTTGTTTCCGCCGCGGCGGAATAATTTCTGCTGAATATACAAAGGATTTTCCATGACCAGGGTGAAGCGATTCCGCAAATTGTTACAAAGCAAAGAAATCATCGTTTCACCGGGAGTCTATGACGGCTACAGCGCCCGACTTGTGGAACAAATGGGTTTCAAAACAGCGTGTAGCACCGGTGCCGGATTGGCCAATTCCAGACTGGCAGTACCTGACACGGGTGTGATGGGCCTTACGGACAATCTTGATGCAGTCAGAATGATGGCCCGGGCAATCGATATACCGTTAATGGCCGATGCAGATACGGGTTACGGCAATCCGGTGACTGTATTTCACACCACCCGGTATTTCGAGGAAGCTGGCGTCGTCGGTATAAACATTGAAGATCAGGTTAGCCCAAAACGTTGCGGTCATATGGAAGGTAAAAGTCTTATCGACATGCGCGAAATGGCTCGTAAAATCGAAGCTGCCTGTGACGCGCGACGTGATGATGATTTTGTTATTCTGGCACGAACAGACGCAATTTCAGTCGAGGGAATTGACAACGCGATCAAACGGGCAAAACTTTATGAGGCAGCGGGAGCCGACATGATTTTCGCCGACGCAATCAAATCCGAAGAACAAATCAAACAACTGGTAAATGCGGTGTCTTTGCCCGTTTCTGTCAATATTGGATTTGGTATCCGTTCACGACCGACAACTCCATTGATACCTATAAAGAGACTGCATGAATTGGGGGTCAAACGAGTTACCATTCCACGGATATTGCCAGCAGCAGCTATTTTATCCATGCGAAAAGCCCTTGAAGCATTGATGGACTCAACCTCGTCAGACGTGGTCCCGGATCGAACAGATCTGCTAACAGACATAGATGATATCTGGAACTTAATGGGCGAATCAAATGTAGCGGCACAAGAATTGAAATACCTGGATCTTGACAGCATCAAAATTTAGACACGACACTCTATCCAGGCTCATTGATAACCTTTATCCGATCATTCAGATGCCAGTTCACAAAGTGTAGCGCGCAAAATCGTACCGGACTCCGCGCAAGATGGTGCCGGACTAAAATTCTTCCAGCAATTTTCGAAAAATCGACGAATCCGGTGTGACTAGCGGGACCGGTTTTAACAGCCTTTAAACCAGCATTAAACGGCAATTAATCGAACGAACGCCGCTCGATAGAGCCAGCAACGTCTATAACCCCTGCACGCGTAAGAATACCGTCAATGTCCTGTTCTGGCCCCGGATATGTAATTGAACAGCCGCGTCTCTCCAGCGCCAGTTTGAACAATAGAGTGGGCATAACCCCCACTACAGAATGAAATGAATTGTTTTTGGCATAATCGAGCACCATTCCGACAAGTAATTCCAATGCCTGGCCACGCAACACAGCAGAGTGATTCTTGCTGACTGCGATGCGCGTCGCTTCCAGTGTGCCGACACAGTCAATAGTGAGGCTACCAAGCATTTCCGGCCAGAGTGTCCTGACCATTATGTCATCAGAGAATGATATGAGACGGCAACATGCCAGGGCTTCATCTCCAAGCATGACAACAACGTAACGCGCTCGCGGGGTATCGAACTGGTCGAACTCCATAGCATCGGCGTCCGGGACGTCATAATCCATCCTGTTGCGAAATACACAATATCGAAGAAGGTGGTGTGCGCGCCATGCGCCGTTGTCGGAATTTGATGATAACCACGAAGTGACAAATGTTCGCATGCTCGCTCCAATAGATGATGGAGCAAATACTACCTAATATGCAAATCGATAAAATGGTGACATTCAGACCAGATTTTTACGAATAGCCTTTGCAACAGAATGAACAATATTATGTGTCTTTAAACGGCGTCGTATTTCCTTCAAATGATAGGCAACGCCATCTGTTGTTATGCCCATTTCATCCGCTACGACATCACGCGTTTTACCATTTGCGAGGCCGCTCAAAACGTAGCGATGTTGATCAAGGAGGTTGTCACTATCAAATTCAGGTAGATGCAACAAGTCCAGCATGGTTGCATGTGCCAAATGCGCGACCATATTACAGGATCTCAATGTATCGTGAGAGATGGTTTCTCCTGATGAAAATGAGAAAACAAACTGTGTCCCGTTTGGTCCGAGGAGCGGCACAGCAAGCCCGTCATGCAGCCCGGCGGATTGTGAACGCTCCATAAATTGTTTCTCGGAAGAAGTGGTTGCAAGCCTTGCCCACTGTGTCGCTTTGCCGACATTCATAATCCGGGTTACGACTGGATCAACACCAAATAATTCATCGGCAAAATATTCTTCAATCCATTCATCCGGGTAATTTAGCTTCACAGCCGGGGACATATCGGGAAGCGAGATTTCGCCGGACAGGCATCCATAGGCAGCAAACTCAACATTTTGTCCTATGGTTGCATTAAGTGCGACATTGTAAATGCCATCAATGCTAACGGATTGGCTCAAATCCTCATATAACTTCGCAATTTCTCCACCATTCAGCATTGAAAAACCCCACAATCATTAACCATTTGTTAATTTTACCATCTTGCATTTACTACCGAATGGGGTAGTAAAAGCAAGGAAATTCTAAATTATGGTGTCAAAAAATGAACAACGCACGTCATTCGAGTGATCCCACAACTTATAATTCTCCCGAATTGGTGGTATCCCGAATAATAGAAAAAGCCGCCCGTCAAAGAGACAGGCGGCTAATTATCAAGCTAACAATAACTGGATTCGGAGCCGGTCTTTTGGCCGGTTCTGCGCTTGTTTACGCTATTTTCCCCTATGTGTAACAAAACGGATCACGCCGGGAAGTCCGGCGAGGTCCCCCTCTGTCAAAACAGGCTTTGGACCCAGCTTTGACATAACTGTTTTATTGATCAGAATAATGGTATCGGCCAATTCCTCAGCTGTCATATCGCTTATCAATTTGGTTTCAATCAATTCCTGGAATACGCGTCTGGACACACGTTTAAAGATTTTTTCGTCATAGTCTACTCCTCCAGACTGCAATGCTTCACCTGTAACCAACCAATTAAGATCGGCATTGAGTTCCATCGCAAGTGGCGCAAGCTTGTTGGCGTCAGGGAAGCGAATCCCGGCCTCGTAATTACGCAGGGAAGCTACGCTTACCCCCATTATATTCTTCATTTCCTGTTGCGAGCGTAACCCGCGTAGTTCTTTTAATCGTTGGCCGAATGTTTGTTCATTTTTGATTATACCAGCCATATCACTACCTCCAGTGTAAAATTGTGTTGCATCGTTTTACAAAAGTAGCTAAATATATTTACGAACGTAAATCATTATCGCTACAAAACGAGCTTTAACGTGCACAGAAAAGACATATATGACGTAAAAAGAGAACTCGCCAAGGCTGGTTTTACCTTAACCAGCCTTGCAACCACTGCGGGATTTAGCGAATCTCTCTGCCGTGTCTCCATGCGTGAACCTTGTTTGTCTGGCGAACGTTTAATCATTGAAACTACAGGCTTTAATCCACATGACATATGGCCTGATCGTTATGCATCCAATGGTGTTCGCATCATCGGACGTAACAAAAGTAGCACTAAATCACCACACCACATACGTAAAAACACCCCGGAATTTCTTCCCATAGGCCAGACCAGGCGCTACAAACGTAGCGGGGATATGTGATGACGAACTGGGATTTGCCAATTATTTCCGTGGGCCACGAGGTTGACAAGCAACCCGCCTCTGTTGTTGCCGATGCCCTCAAAGAACGCCTGAAAACGATTCTAAAACATCATCAGGATACCGGAGTTACCCGTTCAGAAATTGCACATCGCATGAGTGTTTTTCTTGGAACAAAAATTTCAGAAGCAGTCCTCAATCAGTATGTAGCCAAATCAGCAGGTGACAAACATATAAGTTTTGTACGTCTGCTTGCATTCATTCAGGCGACCAACGCCACAGAGCTTGTCGGATTTATTGCAAGCCAGTTTGGATTGCATGTTGTTGAAGCCAAATATGCGCGCCTGATCGAGCGCGAGTTGTTGAAAGCCCGTCTCAAGCAACTTGAGGACGATATCTCGGAAGCCGAAGCAGATACGCGGAGGCTCTTGTGAAAGACTGGTGGACCCGCGCGGAAATGATTGAGGCAGGTCTTCCCGGACTTGGTTCCCACGCTGCAATTAACCGAATCGCAAAACTTGCCTCATGGTCTGCGCAGGATGGCAAATACCGTAAAAAATACGGTCGCGGTGGTGGTTTTGAAATCCACCAATCACTTTTACCTGAAGAAGCCAGAATAAGCCTTTGCGTCAAACAGTCTGATATCTGCGTAGATACCGAAATCAAGCGCGGTGCCGCCATATACGAGGCTGATCATAGTCTTGACGCTTACGAGCAGACAGAACGCGACGCACGCCTCGTGATACTGGCATCTTTAGACCGTTTTATTCTGCAATCCGGTCTGAAGTCCGGTCGTGCAATCAAATCATATATTCAGTCTTTCAACGATGGGCATTTGAGCATTGACGCCTGGGTTCGCGATGCAATTCCGCGTGTGTCACGTTCAAGCCTGTTCGAATGGCGAAAAGCCCGAAACGAAGGCAATTTTGCAGCTCTATCTGTATCTAGAAAGGGCAAACGCAAACAGCGCGGCATACTCGATCTGGCAAATGAAGGCGCAGTCAAAACCTATGTTTTGGCACTGGTGGCCAAACAACCTCAATTAACTGCAAAACCCCTGCGCGCGGCAATTCTCAAGCGGTTTGGCGACGAGCTGGAAATTCTCGACCAACAGACCGGCGAAATAAATTTCAAACCGGTGCCAGTTCTTCGCACATTGCAACATGTTCTGTCGGGATGGAAAGACCAGTACAGAAGCGAACTGCTGCGCCTCACCAACCCTGACGCCTACAAAAGCACAGTACGGATGGTTGCAGCGGGTGGCGCTTCGGCGCACATCCAGCGCCTTAATCAGCTTTGGGAAATTGATGCATCTCCTGCCGATGTCATGACGACTGACGGGCGCTGGAACATTTACGCATGTATCGACGTTTGGTCCCGCCGCATGATGGTGCTGGTCACAAAAACACCACGGGCGTCGGCGGTCGGTTTGCTGGTACGTAACGCCATTGGTGCATGGGGTGTTCCGGAAGGCATCAAAACCGACAATGGCTCTGATTTCATCGCCAAACAAACCAAACGTCTGTTCGGTGCCCTTGATATTGAGCAACTGATTTGTGACCCGTTTTCACCTGAACAAAAACCACATGTCGAACGTTGCATCGGAACCTGGCAACGTGGATTTGCGCGCTTGTTACCGGGATTTGTCGGCCATTCTGTAGCTGATCGCTCAATCATCGAGAACCGGAAACGCTTTTCCGCACGGCTCGGCACATCGGTTGAAGAAATATTCGATGTCAGCATGTCACCGCAGGAGCTTCAGGAAGCTTCAGACACTTGGGTTGAGCGGGTCTATTCTCATGCACCCCATGCCGGACTAAACGGCACCACCCCGGTTGAACGGGTCGCCTCGTGGATCGGCAATATCCGAACCGTTGACCATGATGCATTGAATGTTCTTCTGGCTCCGATTGCTTCAGGCAACGGCGTTCGCCAAATGACCAAGTCAGGTATTCGGGTTAACAATGAGCATTATCTGATTGGCAATGTTGCGCCCGGTGAAACGGTGTTTTGCCGCATGGACCCGGCAGATTTGGGTAAACTTTGGGTCTATTCGGAAGACGACGAAACGTTTATCGGCCACGCGGTCGCGCCAGTTATCGCAGGTCTTGATCCCGAACAGACAATTCGGCAGGTACGCAGATTACAACGTGCAATCGAAGACGAACAAATCACGCCTATCCGCCACGAAATGAAAAAAATCGGGCCTCGTGACGTTTTGAATGCGGTGCTGGAAGAAAACATTGCTGCGACGATCGTGGCGTTTCCAAAACCCGAACAAACTCACACCACTCCGGAATTGCAAGCAGCTGGCGAAACCCACAAGGAAATCGTCACCACGCTGAACCCTGAACTCGACGCCCTGATGTCGGAAATCAATACCGATCTTGGCAAGCCAGCCTTCCGCGCTCCAACAACAAAAACTGTCAGTGTCACGCCTATCAAATCAGAAACACCTGTCGACAGATACCGCCGCGCCCGAGAGCTGGAACAGCGAATAAGAGATGGTCTTGCCGTCACAGAACGCGATGCGCTTTGGGTCAGAACCTATCGGACAGGCAGTGAATACACCGCTCAACAAGCCCTTGAAAACGACTTTGGCGGGGTGATCAAAAAAGATCACTAGCCCACGAATAACAGAGCCTCAACGGCCAAATATTTAAAAGCGAGAGATGAATGAAAAATGCAGTCCAACAACTACAATCACCCTTTGCCCCGGTGCAAAACATGGCTCTCATGTTGCAACTGGCAAACAGATTAATAAACCGTGATCCCAATTTACCCGGCCTTGGTGTTTTTTATGGTCCAAGCGGCTTTGGGAAAACGGTTGCAAGCATTTATTGCCAAAACAAAACCTGCGCAATTCGTGTGGAAATTGGAGAAACCTGGACAAAGAAAAAGTTCTTTTCCGCTATTTTGAAAGAACTTGGTGTTGCGCAAATTCGTGGCACCATTTCCGACCTCTGTGACCAGA
>JAESRR010000137.1 GCA_016764535.1 Cohaesibacteraceae bacterium
CCAAATTTACTTGTCCGCTTTGCCTTTGAAAGGGGATTTGCGAGAGGCAAATTTCGGATATGGTTTTGATATTTAGCCAATACACTGAGTGTCCGGTTGGCATGTAACAGTTGATCTGAAAAACTCTTTTTTTCCAAGTTGGTCATTGGAACATATGGTCCACCAGTCGCTGCAACTTGCTGGATTATTGCGACTGGTAATCCTGCGTTTGCGATCACATTTCTAATGCTGTCAATTCTGGACTGAGCCTGGCGAGTTACAAAAGCGATGTGATGGATCTGTGCATTTTCACGTTGGCTCATCACAAGGCTTAATAAGTCCGGATTAACAGAGTTGTGAATGTCGCTATGTGTATTCTTGCCTGTGTTGGAATTTGGTTTCATAGCAGCTAGAATGACAACTTCACCCTGTAGATCAGCGAAATTACGCGATGTTCGTAAACCTTCATTTGCAAACAAAATGTTGGGGTGGCTGGTAGATCCAACAAGCGCATGATTGTCAGACGTCTGCCGTAGCGGGCCAGGCTTGGGAGGGTGCATTGAGCCTGGTAGACCGGTTTGGATAGCCTGATCAATAAGTGGGGCCAATGCTCTGCTTCTGGATTCAAGTACTTCCTGTCGCTTCAACAATGAATTGAGCTGATTTCGATAAGCCTCTTTTTCAATGAGGCGTCTACTGGACATTCTATCAATTTGGACACGTAGCAAGGAAATGCGATTTTCGTAGGCAATCTCCAGACCAGATTGTGTGGTTTGGCGAGATTGCATAAAGTCGTCGCGCAAAGCGATATACGACAGAGAACCCGCCAGCCCCAATGTCATGCATAATCCGGAAAAGACAAGAAACCCTGCTGTCCAGGATTCAATAGTGAATTTTCGGATTTTTCCATTGTGAACTATGGTGATTTGGTGCGCTTCGTTTCTGCGACCAAAAATTGCGCTGTTCCGGTGATCTTCCATGACGACCCTGTACTACTCAAACTCGGGACCAATAACTTGATTAACCCTGAGGCGTTAAGGTTAATAAACAGTATGGTATATTTTTATTGACCAGGTAGAGTTTGTTAAATTGCTGTTTTTAATGATGAATTAACCCCATTGATCAGCGTTAAAATGTTTTCAGCAAGGCCGGGCAATTGTTGGATGGTTAAAAAATCAACTGAAGTTATTTCCGAAATACAGACCAGAGTAGATATTACTGCGCTCACAAGTCGCTTATGTTGATCGCCGGGTAATTCGGTCCTGAGGGAACCTGGAAATATTGTTGCGCGCAATTCAAGGCTACATTGCCATGCTTTGGGCTGGTTCGCATGTCATTCATATGTTGAACGGGAATGTGTATTGAATGGATGAAAACTCGTGTTACACAGGATGTAGAATTATATATGAAACAAGCATTTACACAGGCATTTTGAGTTGAATCAGGCAAAACCCAATCAGTTGTTGAACGAGTTAGATTCATATCCCGTAAATTCTTCGCAAGCTCAATCGAAATTCCGATGGTTGCGAAGGTTTTTAGCGGTAATTCTGGGTTTAATCGTTACATTTGGTGTTTTTGCGGGAGTTGGCTACTACAAACTTCAAAAAGGTCCAATTGCGCTAGATTTTCTGAGCGATAGAATTGAAGACGCACTTTCTTCGTTCCTGGAAGAAAATATGCGTGTCACATTTGGTGAAGGCAAAATCACACTTACCGACGACGACGAACTGGCCATTCACTTTGAAGATTTGAGAGTCAGGGACGATCAGGAGGTTTTATGGTTACAGGTTCCTGATACTTATCTGAGCATTGATGTTTTTTCTCTACTCACCGGCAAAGTGAAAATGAATGAATTGCGTCTGACAAATCCGGTGGTTGCTGTTGAACAGGAAAATAGAAACCTCGTGAGATTTGCCGGTGTTCGTCAACAATTACCGCAAGCAGATGTACGCGAACCATCGAAAGCAAAAGGTATAATTTCGGAACCGGAAATTATAACAATCTCCCGGACAATATTTCGATCAACTCTTGCCACGTTAACACCGGAGTTTGTCTCTCGTTTGCCTGAAGTACAACTTAACAGCGCTACAATTTTCTATCAGAATAAAATTACTGATACATCGAGTGATTATACAGCTATTAATGTGACGTTTAAGCCCGGAGAAAATGATAGTGGTGATTGGTCGGCCGTAGTCAAAGGCAAGGGGTTTGATGAGACAGATTGGACCGTGTCATTACATTCAGGCCAGTCAAACGAGGTTGGCAAGCGATTATTGGAGCTGTTTTTTTCCGATTTTCGATTTATCGATTTTGTTCCCCGATTACGGGAAAAAAACGTTCGGCTCAGATTGGAGCCAGCATTATATGGTGGCGCGCAACTGATTGGTACACTGGACGGTGAATTGCTGGGAATGCGGGCTGCCCTGGATGTGGGGCCGGGTATTCTTCGATTTGATAAAAGTGACTCAGCATTGCTCGACGAAGCTACAGTAAGGCTGCACTGGGCTCCCGAAGATAATAGTTTGCGTTTTACAGAGTCCAGTTTTGTTTTGGGAGATACAAGAGGAAATTTTATTGGCGAGGTGGTATGGCCCGATCAACTGGATGAACCTGTAAACATTCTGTTCGAGGCTTCAGATGTAATCGTGTCCCCGCGTGATAATCCACACACTCCATTGAGAGTGCCGCTGGCTTCCATCCAGGGCGTCTATTCCCGATCTGATCGCAAACTGTCAATCAATCGCCTGGTGCTGGATTCGGCTGCCGGAACTTTGCTTGGTAGAGGTAATGTCGTTTTTGCCGAAACCGATATTGAAATGGATCTTTCACTGGCAATATCCCCAATGCCAATTAGTTCTTTCAAACAATTCTGGCCCGCATTTATTGCGGGAGGCGCTCGTCGGTGGGTGCTGGAAAATGTTAAAGGCGGGTATATTACAAAAGGGAACTTCAGAGCAAACCTCTCGGCAAATATGCTCCGAAGAAATGATGACGGAAGAATTATCCTTCCAGATGAAGCACTCTATGGAGAACTCGACTGGAGTGAAGGCCGCTTTCAAACAGTAGGCGAAATCCCTCAAATTCAAGGAGCAGTCGGTAAAGCAGTCATCACAGGGAGAACTCTGACAATCGATTTTTCTGAAGGTCGTGTGGAGCCCCAGGGAGGTGGAATTGTTAAATTGACTGGTGGCCAGTTTACGATTGCTGATCATAGTCTCAGACCGCCTACCGGAACGTTGATTATCAAAGGCAGCGGATCTGCAAGTGATTTAGGAAGAATAATTGACCAGGAACCATTGCAAATCCTCAAACATGAAAGTCTCAATCCTGTAGATTTTTCGGGTAAATTTGATGGTTCTGTTGCTCTGACATGGTTGTTGCAAAAAAAGCCGGACAATGATGATGTACATTATCTCGCAGATATTAATCTCATCAATCTATCATCAACGTCACGGATTCGGGATCGACAAGTGCAAGCCGCCAGTGTCCGTATTCTGGTTGAAAAAAATAAAATTAACATTGTTGGCTCCGCCAAAATTGATGGTGTAAAAGCCCGCGTTGATATCAAAACCTCTCCCAAAGACAAAACAGCATTGATCAGTAATGTAGAAGCAATTCTCACTGAATTGGATCGCAAAAAATTGAATCTGGGGCTGGATGAATTTCTGAAAGGAACGATCACAGTAAAAGCTTCGGCTGCGGGCGATAAAGCCGGGGTCCAAAACATTCAGGCCGACATAACACAAGCTGTTCTGGATTTCTCTCCAATTGGCTGGGTTAAGAAAAAAGGAGTTCCTGGCGTTGCAAAATTTAAGCTGGTGCCACGCAAAAAGGGCGGCTTTGATATTTCCAACATCTCTATTGCAGGTCAGGGGTTTGACATACGCGGAAGCCTGGTAATTGATAAAAATAACCAGATAAGGTCCGCAGTTTTTACCAGTTTCAGGCTAAGTCGGGGCGACACTTTTTCACTTAAACTAAAGCGAAACACTCGTGGAACTCTGGTTTTTAACATCAGTGGAAAGTATCTTGATTTACGAGGACTTTTGGTCAAAACATCCAAAGGCAAGACAGCTGAACGATGCCGCAAATGTTCTGATTATGATTTGACGGCTCGATTTACCAGAATTTTGGGACAGAATGATGTTTCACTACACAATGCGAGATTTCGGATCGTAACCAATGGTGGAAAACCCTATCATCTTGAAATATCTGGAAAATTTCCGAGTGGAGAGACTTTTGCAGGGTCTTCCAAAATAAAGAAGATCAATCCGGTTGTGCATATTTCTACAGGTGATGCAGGTGCGCTACTCAAGTTTTTTGGTGCTTATCGCAACATGGAAGCTGGCCGGATAAATATTGTCGCAAATTTCAAGGATACATGGTCAACCGTTGCTGGATATGTGAACGCCAAACGATTCAGAATCAAGGGCGACAAAGGTATGCAAGCGGTTATGAAATCGGGTGAAACAATTGATGGCAATGACCATAATTTTAATTCCGGTCAATTGAATACTAGTGGAATTCCCTTTCAGAAGCTTTTCCTTGTTTATTCCGCGCGCGATGGCATTATTTCAATTGGCCGGGGATCACTCAAGGGCCCTGTGCTAGGGGCAACTATCAGCGGTACTCTGGACTTGATCAAACACCGTTTATCGATGTCGGGGACCTATATACCTGCGTTTTTTATTAATAATTTTTTCAGCCGAATTCCCATCTTAGGACGTGCACTGGGAAATCGCAAAAACGAAGGCTTGTTGGGTATTACTTATAAAGTAACGGGCTCAATCGACAATCCAAACGTACGGATCAATCCGATTTCAGCTCTGGCTCCTGGTGCTCTTCGGAAAATGTTTGAGTTCAAATGAGCAAGGGAAGGCTAATTTCCCTCACCTTCAAAATATATCACGGCTTTAAAAGGACGTGCTTTTTCTTTCCCATCGAAAGTTTAATTACACCCTGTTTTGTTAACGCTGACGTTGCAAGAACCAGTTTTTCATCTGATATCAACGCATCATTCACGCGAATTGCACCACTCTTGATATGACGCCGTGCTTCACCATTTGACTTTGCAAGTCCCGCAGTAACAAGAGCTGACAAGAGTCCAAGCCCCTCTGCCAGCACCGTTGGCGAGATTTCGACGGTGGGCAGGCTAATAGTAGTTTGCCCTTCCTCGAATGTTTTCCGCGCTGTATCAGCGGCTTGCTCTGCTATTGCTCTTCCGTGAATTAGTGCTGTTGCTTCTGTTGCAAGTATTTTTTTGGCATCATTGAGTTCATTTCCCTGAAGGGCTTCGAGGCGGGAAATCTCGGACATGGGCATAGTGGTGTATAGTTTTAGAAAACGACCAACATCATTATCGCCGGTGTTTCGCCAAAATTGCCAATAATCATATGGTGAATACATATCAGCACGAAGCCAGATAGCTCCCGAGACGGATTTTCCCATTTTCGAGCCATCTGATTTTGTAATCAACGGAGTGGTCAGGGCGTAAGTTTCAGTCCTGTTCATCCGGCGACACAAATCGATGCCGGATACAATATTTCCCCATTGGTCAGATCCACCCATCTGAAGACTGCAATCATAGCGTTTGTTTAATTCGGTATAATCATAAGCCTGCAGGATCATGTAATTAAATTCGAGAAATGAAAGGGGCTGCTCACGCTCAAGGCGCAATTTAACCGAATCCCGGGCCAACATTTGATTGACAGAAAACCGACTACCAACATCCCTTAAGAACTCTACGTAATTTAGTTTCAACAACCAGTCGGCATTGTCCACTTGAATTGCATCATTGGGACCTTCGCCAAAATGGAGTAGCTGTGAAAATGTTTCACGTATGCTGGATTTGTTGTCTTGAATAATCGCCGGAGTTAGCAACTGGCGCGTTTCATCTTTCCCGGAAGGATCACCGACCATGGTTGTTCCACCTCCCATCAGGGCAATGGGACGGTGTCCGGTTTTCTGTAGCCAGTGCAGCATCATCATGCCCACAAGATTTCCAACGTGAACGCTTCTGGCTGTGCAATCAAACCCGATATAAGCCGTGACAGTTTGTTTTTCGAACAAGGCGTCCAAAGCTGATGCATCGGACATTTGATGGATGAATCCACGTTCTTCAAGTGTGTGTAGATACTCTGACTTATAGGTGGCCATCACCATTCTCCGGAAACAGAAATACAAGCACCTGGCTGCATATGCTTCAATAATTTTTGAATTGCTAAAACGTTATTGGCATGAAGTCATTATTTGCAACATGCCAATGTGGTATCTGGATTTAGCGAAAAATACTCAGGTTGCGACATCCTGATCTTCATTTTCAATCGGGTTATCATCTTCGTCTTCAGTTTTTTTTGCCAGCAATGGAACAACCTCGGGATCAATTAGCCCAATGCGTTCATCAAGATACCGGGCACATCGGCCCACAAGATGTTCAACCTGTCCTTCAAAGAAATGATTTGCACCGGGTAAAATCTCTTGCGTAATTACAATGCCTTTTTGTGTCTTCAGTTTGTCGACCAGCGTTTGAACATCTTTTACCGGCACTACGCGATCAGCATCACCATGTATTATAAGGCCTGATGAAGGGCAGGGAGCCAAAAATGAAAAATCATGCAAGTTGGACGGAGGGGCAATTGACATAAAGCCTTCAATCTCTGGGCGGCGCATAAGCAATTGCATACCAATCCATGCACCAAACGAAAAGCCAGCAACCCAGCA
>JAESRR010000138.1 GCA_016764535.1 Cohaesibacteraceae bacterium
TCAACTACTTCAATATTTTTGACTATAATTATTAGAGGTGCTTTTGTGTTTTCTTTTGTTTTATCAGCGATTTCTTCTGCTTGTTTTTCTCCTTTTTAGTTTGACTCTCTTCTAGAGCCTATTTATACAGACGGTCCAAGAAGCTGAACGTTCATGCGAACAGTCTCCTTGTCGATTTACAGGCCACAACAAAAAAGTTGCATACAAGCGTGGCGACATCATCAATTTGTCGGCGGCCAATATGTTTACATATCCGCGGCCATCTCTTGTGGTTCTCATTAGGTCGGCGATATCAAGTGCAGGCTCTCCAAAAAATACGTCTCCTCCCTGCTCCTCCAATACCAGTAATTTTCGAAGTATCGCACCGACAGATGATCTCGAAACATTTCCATATGACGTAGATAATTCGCGACCACGTTCTCCGACGTGGTTCAACATTGCTCGCAAGTCTTTCAGATCGAGCAATAGCAGCCCGTCGTCGTCGGCAACCCGGAAGGCGATGTTCAACACGCCTTCCTGTGTATCGTTCAACTCCAGCATACGAGACAACAACAACGGTCCCATTTCCGAAATCGTTGTTCGCACCGGATGACCCTGTTTACCAAACAAATCCCAGAAAACAGTCGGTACTGCCTCCATTCCATAATCATCAAAACCAATGGTCTCTGCCCGCTTGATTAAAAAATCTTTTGGATCACCGGCTACCGCCAATCCTGACAAATCACCTTTTACATCCGCGCAAAATACGGGAACACCAGCCGCAGAAAATCCCTCTGCAAGTATTTGCAGGCTCACCGTTTTACCGGTACCGGTTGCACCGGCAATAAGTCCGTGACGATTGGCGAGTTTCAATGCAAGATATTCAGGCTTGATACTTGTTCCAATGTAGATTTTTCCATCTTCAAGCATGATGTGCTCCGGCTGGGTGTGTTCTACGGGTATAAAATCACCACCCGCTCCACAGCAATCAAGCTTTAATCCATCGCCTAAAGCGAGAAAGACTTGAATTTTTCCCCAGGCTTTTGCCAAATAGTAAAGAAACCTGGAATCACCGGTCAAAATCGGGCGGAATCGCCTGTTCAACAGGATATTTAAAAATGGACGAACTTATCTCCCAAATTGCTGAACGTGTAGGCATTGATGAAAACCTGGCACGAACCGGCGTAAAAATTATACTTGGCTTTCTGAACAAAGAGGGCTCCGGTGATGTGATGTCCAAAATACTGGAAGCTTTACCGGGCGCTAAAGAACTAATTGATGACGGCGATTCATCTGGTGGCGGATTACTCGGCGGATTGGGCGGCATGCTTGGCGGCGGTATGGGCGGCGCAATGGCAGCTCTTGGAGAACTCAATAATGCAGGCCTTGACATGGATCAATCCAAACAAGTGGCCAGCGAACTAATCTCGGTTGCAAAAGAAAAAGTTGGAGAAAGTGAAATTGACGAACTGGTTGGCTCAATCCCAGGACTAGGCCAATTTCTATAAAATATCATTCAATCATTACACCATCGGGAGAAGATAATGGCTTACGCAATTGACGAAATAGAGGGAATTGGCCCCACATATGCTGCAAAACTTAAAGATGCAGGCATAACCACAACCGAACAATATCTCGATAAAGCCAAAAACCCGGCAGGACGCAAGGCTCTTGCCAGTGAAACAGGAATTGATTCCAGCCGCGTTTTGAAGTGGGCCAACATGGCTGACCTGATGCGCATAAAAGGTGTGGGCGAAGAGTATTCAGAACTTCTTGAAGCAGCAGGTGTTGATACCGTGAAAGAACTTCGGACAAGGAATGCTGCAAATCTAACCACAAAAATGGCTGAGGTAAATGGAACCAAAAAACTCGTGCGTTCTGTCCCTGGCGAAAAGTCCGTGACGGACTGGGTTGCACAGGCCAAGGAACTCTCTCCGATCATGTCATACTGAAAAAATACGGGTTTGCCTGTATTTACAGGCAAACCCGAACATCATGATTTCCTTTGACAAAGCACATAAATTGTTGACCGGCATACAACTGGAACTGATTGAATTGCAATCAATTTCCAAAGCTGCGTCAGCTCCCGTAATTCTCGATCAGCAAAGTGTCGGTCGCTTATCCCGCATGGATGCAATCCGGGATCAGGCAATGGCTCAGGAAGCAGATAGAAGACGAAAACTGGAACTGCAAAAAATTGAAGCGGCCTTTAATCGCCTGGGGAGTGACAATTATGGAATTTGCCTGGGATGCGAAGAAGAAATCGCCGAAAAAAGGCTGGAAGTAGACCCAACGGCGACACTATGCATCGCTTGTGCCTCACAAGAATGATGATTCAATATATCTATTGATTACCCGATGTTCATTTTAATAAATCTGAAGTTAAATTTTATAATATCTATTAAAACCCATGATCTCGGAACTATCGGTACAGTAAATTCAAATAATGATATTCTATAACGACATTATTATTATAAAACATTTCCACTGTTGCTTGATATTTATTTATTGTTCACTTTTTTTGTGATATTCTAGATTCGTTCAGGAGATTGGATATTTCCTCCCATTCAGTTTTCTGATTGTACAGAATACCAGAGCGGAGCAGGCCGCTCAATTATAGAAAAGGATTGCTGACCTCCTCCCCGGCGATCCTTTTTTATTTTGTAATATCATGCGATTGAGGTCGTGGTGTTTCATCCATTACCGGACGTTCTGCATCGACATTCCAAATTCTTCGCCAAAGATAATCAAACATCCTGGTATCAACATCGACAGTGACTCTTTGGGCTGGCTTCAACAAGTCACCATCAAGATTTGCCAAAGCAAAACTGAAAACAAAAACCGGCGCAATTCCCATCCTGAGATCTGAATAAATAATCAAACCATTTTCCTGTTTCATGGCATAAAAATTGTGCGAAAATTCCTTGAGCCTTATAATTCCAGGATCGTCTTTGAGCGTACCGAGCATACTGGTATTACGGGGAAGCTTTTCCAATTTGGTAGAAGAATCCGGCGCGTCGAATATAGATGTAAACCCATACCAGGCGGTGTTGTCATCAACAGCAACAACATACCACAACATCGAGTTAAAAAGCGTAGGCGTCACAAGTAAAGCCTGCGAGGAAATGCCCTGCATTTCCAGTTCTGTTGCAATTCGTTGTTCAATTTTGTTCTGTAAATTAAGACCGTATCCCAAATACACCGAGGAAATAACCAACGCAGCAATCACAGCCTGATAAGGCCGTGTACCATACTTCATTATGAGAGCCAGGATTGTCGCGATCAATAATGGCACAGTGTATATCGGGTCAACAATGGAAACGGATGACAAGGCAACCGGATATTTGGAAATCGGCCAGAAAAGTTGCGTTCCATATGAAGTAAAACTATCCAGAACTGGATGCGTAATCAACGCGAGCCATACCATAAAAGTAAGACGAATGGAGTTTCCGCTTAAAAGCCCATGCACTTTTCGTATGCCTTCAGCAAGCAAGGGAGAAATGAATGTCAGCACAAACAGGGAATGGCTAAATCCACGATGAGACGTAAAACTTTCAACAGGATCGGCTATCGGAATTAATACATCAAGGTCTGGCAACGTACCCAAGGCTATTCCCCACAACGCTGCTTTTCGGCCCAGAGTTTTTCCGCCGATAGCATAGCCTACCGATGCACCCAATACAGCCTGCGTTAATGAATCCACATGGATCTCCTGTTCCTATGGGCCATATGGGAAGGTTGGATATAATTGTCCAGTGGAATTGTGTGCATTGAGCAACAAAAATGGCGACTTGTTGTGCCGCCATAAATTGCAGGGATTGTCATCGTCAACACGGGAAATATACTATTCCCATTCAATGGTTCCAGGAGGTTTTGAGGTAATATCATAAACCACCCGGTTGATGCCTTTAACTTCATTAATAATTCTGGTTGCTGCGCGCCCCAAAAACTCCATATCGTAGTGAAAGAAGTCGGCAGTCATTCCATCAACGGATGTAACTGCACGCAACGCACAGACAAACTCATAAGTCCGGCTATCACCCATAACACCGACTGTTTGCACTGGCAAAAGTACAGCAAATGCTTGCCAGATAGCATCATACAAACCAGCCTTACGGATTTCGTCGAGATATATAGCATCGGCCTGTCGAAGAATATCAAGTTTCTCTCTGGAAATTCCACCTGGACATCTGATGGCAAGTCCGGGGCCAGGAAATGGATGTCGTGCAACAAATACACGGGACAATCCCAACTCACGCCCCAGGCTGCGAACTTCATCTTTAAAGAGCTCGCGCAACGGCTCGACCAATTGCATATTCATGCGTTCGGGAAGACCACCTACATTATGATGTGATTTGATCGTTGTGGATGGACCACCTGAGAAAGATACAGATTCAATTACATCCGGATAGAGGGTGCCCTGGGCAAGAAACTTTGCTCCACCAATTTTTTTAGCTTCGGCTTCGAACACGTCAATAAATAATTTGCCGATTATCTTGCGTTTGGTTTCGGGATCCGACTCTCCTTCAAGAGCGGTGATAAACATTTCACTTGCATCGACATGCAACAGCGAAATATTATAGTGCTCGCGGAATAGCGAAACGACCTCTTCCGCTTCATTCATGCGTAACAAACCATGATCAACAAAAATACAAGTCAGCTGATCGCCAATTGCTTCATGTAGCAGAACCGCTGCAACAGAGCTGTCAACGCCACCGGACAAGCCACATAATACTTTTCCATCACCAACCTGTTCACGAATTTTTCGTATCGCTTCATCGCGAAAAGCCGCCATCGACCAATCTGCTTTGCAACCACAAATATGATCCACAAAATTGGATAACAGTTTGGCGCCATCGGGCGTATGAACCACTTCGGGATGGAACATCACCCCGTAAAACCGCTTGTCTTCATTTGCAAATGCAGCAAAGGCTGCGTTTTCAGAAACACCAATGACTTCAAAGCCTTCCGCCAATTCAACAACGCGGTCGCCGTGGCTCATCCAGACCTGATGTTTGGACCCAATTTCGTCCCACATGCCATCAAATAGCGGGCTTTTACCCACAATTTCGAGATAGGCACGTCCATATTCACGATGATCAGACGGTTCAGCAACACCACCGGTTTGAACACACAGCGACATCTGACCGTAGCAAATCCCGAGAACAGGAACCCCGGAGTTAAATATTACATCAGGAGCTCTGGGAGAACCTATATCCGTTGTAGACTCAGGGCCCCCCGATAATATTACACCTTTGGGCTTAATCCGATGAAACGCCAGTTCCGCACTTTGAAACGGGACAATTTCGGAATAGACTCCTGCTTCGCGCACACGGCGCGCGATAAGCTGAGTCACCTGACTACCAAAGTCAATAATGAGAATGCTGTCTGCCATGGCGATGCTTTACCGGGTTCCCTGTAAATATCAAGATTGAAGAAATCAATTCATTTAGCGGTTGAATTTCATAATTACTATTATAGAATCAACGACTACATTTGCCCTTAACGGAGTATCTCATGGTTCACCAGGATAACAGTATCAATTATGTTGAATTCCCCATGGTCGATGCCCAGGCAACCAAACTATTTTATAGCAAGGTATTTGGCTGGAGTTTTACAGATTGGGGCGACAATTATATAAGTTTCAACGGCGCTGGTATTGACGGTGGATTTGATGGCTCTGGCGACCGGCCCATCGCAGCTTCCGGGGCTTTGGTAATATTGTACTCAAAATCGCTTGAGCGGTGCCAGGACATCATCGTTGGCGCCGGAGGAACAATAACCAGGCCGATATTTTCGTTTCCGGGTGGTCGCAGATTTCATTTTAATGATACAAATGGAAACGAACTGGCTGTCTGGTCTGAATGAACACCAGATACTTCAAGTTTGAGCAGACATCAGTGCCTTGAGCATTTGCGCCATACGTACTCTATCCTGAAGGCTCAGTCCTTTTAGGATTTCGTTTTCGAGTTCCCGGGCGCGGATGCCGATGTCATAAGCCTTGTCGCGACCTTTTTTCGTGGGCTTTAATACAACCAGGCGCTTGTCATTGGCATTTGTTGTCTTTTTAACCAGCCTTCTATCAGATAACCGTTGTGCAGCACGACTGACTGCCACTGTATCAAGCAGGGTTTTGGGGGGAAGTTCACGAACCGATACCGAATCTTCTCTGTAAAGCGCGGCAAGCACCTGCCATTCTGCCAGACTCATATCAAACTCTGTCGACAAAATACCAGACAGGTTTCGTGAGATTGTCTGAGCTGCTGCAAGGACACGAAAGGGAAGAAAATTCTCGAGTATAAAATCTTCATTCGCAATCAAAGCAGCAGATTGTCCAGCATTTCCAAACATGGAAACCTGATCATCCTGATGATTACCTGATTTTTTGGCGGTGGTACGCGCCATGGCGCAGCTCCATAAATAAATCGGGTAAAAATACGCTTTCACCACTTGACCGGAGAACACCAGATTCTAATAGCAGAGTCAATTTTCATTTCATTTGAGATGATGACAACGTTAATTTACCAGAAAATTGAACTTGCTGCGGTTGCTGACTGCGTATCGTAGTGTCGAAAGCTCGGAGAATAAGCCTTCAGTCCTGCCGACGCTCCATGACAGAGAAGAAAAACCCATCTGTTTGTGTGGACGCCGGC
>JAESRR010000249.1 GCA_016764535.1 Cohaesibacteraceae bacterium
CCTGCTTACGCTTTTGGGAGCACCTGGCTGGTTTTTTCAGAAATTCGGCGTTGCCTACTGGCTGCAGAATTTGCTGATCACTTTGTTTTTTGCTGTAATGCTCGGCGGAATATACTACCGAAAAATGCTTGTTTGCGTAAGTGACGTGATTGACGGGTTTTCCCGGCGTCTTGGAGAGATTGTCGCCTGGGCAGCAATCCTGATGGTTGTTCAGCAAGTTATACTGGTCGCGATACAATATACTTTTAAAGTTTCAGAAATTTCGTTTGGACCGTTCGGAATTGTGTTTACACAATCAGTGCAATGGTGGTCAGAAGAGCTGCGTTTGTATAACAGCCTGCTGATTGTCATGGGAGCCGGTTATACATTCGTTAAAGGCGGCCATGTCCGTGTTGACCTGGTTTTTGCCAGTTTGCCCTACCGTGCCCGACGCGGCATCGACTTGTTTGGAACACTGATATTCCTGTTTCCCATGATGTTGACGATCTGGAAATTCGGATTTCTGTATGCCTATCGTTCGGTTGCCAGATTTAATTTCAAAACACTCGAATTCAAAGTGTGGAAGTTTGAACAATCTTTCAATCCTTCCGGATTCAACGAGGTTTATCTCTTTAAACTCCTCATTCCGCTCCTTGCTGTTTTAATCATGATCCAGGGTGTTTCAGTGGCATATCGAGCCCTGCATGACATGCTGGAAGGTGATCCCGAGGACGAACAGGAAGATCATGCAACTTTGAATGTTGCAACAAGTTAGATGCGAGGACGCGTAAATGTTTGGACTTGAAGGCGTTGAGCTCGCGCTCATTATCGTATTCGCTACATTATTGGCTGGCATCATGTCTGGCTATCCCGTTGCTTTCGCTTTGGGTGGCAGTGCTATACTTTCCTATATTCTGGTTTCGGGTTTAAGCCAGTCCGGCGTTTTGTTGGACGGTAGCGGAGAGCCGTTAATCCAGAGTGTTCAACGGATGTTTGAACGCAATCCCGGACTGGTACCCAACAGGATATTTGGTAATATTCTTGGCGGGCCGAGCGTTGATGTGTTGTTGGCTGTGCCATTATTTGTGTTCATGGGTATTGCCCTTGAACGCTCGCGGGTAGCAGAGGATTTGTTGACTACGATGGCCAAATTATTTGGCTCACTTCCTGGTGGTTTGGCGATTTCAGTTGTAATCGTGGGGGCACTTCTTGCCGCATCAACAGGCATCGTTGGTGCCACTGTGGTTACAATGGGATTGCTCGCTCTACCGACTATGCTCAAGCGTGGCTATAGTCCCGAGCTGGCATGCGGTACCATCTGTGCGTCCGGTACGCTGGGTCAAATTATTCCGCCATCCATTGTGCTGGTTCTGCTGGGCCAGCAAGTTGGGGAAATTTATTCGGAGTATCATCCCGGAGAAGTGGTTTCAGTTGGAACCCTGTTCAAGGGTGCAATTCTGCCCGGTCTACTTCTGGTAAGCCTCTATATAACCTACATTTTGATTGTCGCCTTCATTTGGCCGGACAAAGCTCCGGCTATTCATGAGAAAGGCCGTCGCAACGAACATCTGGAAGCACATGGTGGCAGCTGGAGCCGTTACATGTCGTTTCTCCTGGGTGGGCCGTTATTTATGGCTGGATTGTGGATCGTATTCACAATGTACGGATTGTCCGGAACGCAACAGGCAATTCCTGGTCAGGAAGCATCTTTTGTCGCAGCGCCGATTAGTACGGGCAGTATGGCGTTATTCACCTTTGCAGGTATTTGCGCATTTCTGGCCTACGCACTGTTTCCGGCGGAAAAAAAGCCACCACTTATTTTTATCGTCACGGGCGCTGTATCATTTCTCTACATGGCAGCATTTCATGTTGATCCGTCCACTGCGCTGGACAAAATGGTGTTCCTGCAAGCAATTCCGATTGTCCTCATTATTACCGGATTACGGGATATCGTGCCGTTACTGGCAAAAAACGAGATAATTCGGGTGGTTTTCCCACCGGTTGTTTTGATCCTTGCGGTACTTGGTTCGATTTTGGGGGGCGTCACCAATCCTACTGCTGCGGCCGGTCTTGGCGCTGGCGGAGCAATAATGCTTGCAGCGTTGCGTTTGTCGGGAAAGGATTTTGATACCAGATGGATAATCAGGGCCGGGATAGCGTTGATTGCTCTTGTGATTCTGGTTTCGATCTTTGATCTTCGCATTCAGATAACACAAAAGCCCTGGATTGAATGGGCCGCAGTATTTGCTGCCATAATAGCGTTTCACATTGCTGTTGGGGGAATGCTCTGGGCCAGCTGGATATTATATAAACGTGGGACGATGAGTGAAATTGTTCGGACCACAACGATGATCACCTCCATGGTGTTCTTCATATTGATTGGCTCTCAATTGCTCAATCTAACTCTGAAGAGTTTTGGGGGAGATGAGTATATTCAGGACTTCCTGCTTTCGTTTGGCGATGGTGATCGAAAAACCGTTCTGATCGTTGTGTTGATCGTCATATTTTTGATGGGTTTTGTTCTTGATTTCCTCGAAATCATCTACATTGTTATTCCAATTGTCGGGCCGGTTTTGTTCTCGGGAGACCTTGATCCGGTTTGGGTAACAATATTGATTGCGGTTAATTTGCAAACCTCGTTTTTGACGCCGCCATTCGGATTTGCACTGTTCTATCTCCGGGGGGTTGCGCCAAAGTCGGTCAGAACCATTCAAATTTACAAAGGAGTACTTCCCTTTGTTTTAATTCAGATTCTCGCCATGGTCATTCTGTGGAACTTTGAATCGATATCTACATTTCTGCCGGAACTTCTCCCTCCCGGCTAAATTCTTTAAATCAAACGGGGCGCTTCATCGGTGCCCCGTTTTTGTCTGATATCAAATTGCCCCTGTTTTCCATCCGGAAAATTATGTTTTAACGATTCGATAACCGGCGATCACCCAAATCGCCTCATGACCTGACACCAATTTGGCATTTGCCAGGCCCTTCTCCAAAACTGGCTATTGTTTTTGGATGAATTTGTTCCGGGATCGCCTATTCTGAAATTTCGGCTTGCGATGTTTTTGGGAAGCAGGTCGGTGGAGGACCAAATGACACTGCTTGATGTTTCGCTTGCCGATAAATATGACCTTGAGAATGACAGGATTTTTGTGTCGGGAACTCAGGCGCTTGTTCGTTTGGTGCTTATGCAAAAAAACAGGGATCGTTTGGCCGGGCTAAATACCGGCGGCTATATAAGTGGTTATCGTGGTTCACCTCTTGGCGGACTTGACCAACAATTTGAGCGCGCCCGTGATTTGCTTGAGCCACAGGATATCAAATTTCGTAGCGGTTTGAACGAAGATCTGGCTGCGACTGCCATTTGGGGAACACAACAGGCCGAATTACGCGGGGACGGTCGTCTCGATGGGGTCTTTGGTATCTGGTATGGCAAAGGTCCGGGAGTGGACCGTGCCGGAGATGTGTTCCGGCATGCCAACCTGGCAGGCACATCCAGATATGGAGGTGTGCTTGCATTGATGGGCGATGACCATACTTGCGAAAGTTCCACCACAGCCCATTCGTCTGAATACGCGATGATGGATGCTTCCATCCCGATTTTTAATCCTGCAGGTGTACAGGACTATCTGGAATTTGGTTTGATGGGTTGGGCACTCTCCCGTTATTCAGGTCTTTGGGTAGGGATGAAATGTGTGAAAGAGACCGTTGAATCAACGGCCTCGGTGATCACCGACCTTAATACATTTGATATTCGCATCCCGACAGATTTTGTTCTTCCCGACGTTGGCCTTAACATTCATCGTTTTCTTCATCCTGTTGAACAGGAGGCACTTCTCTATGATTTCAAAGTGCCCGCAGCGCAATCGTTTCTGGAATTAAATAGCCTTGATCGGATTGTCTATTCCGGAGGGAATTCTGCCCGACTTGGAATAATTGCGGCTGGAAAATCCTATCTTGATGTCCTTGAAGCGTTTGAAAACCTTGGCATTGATGCGCGAAAAGCCAATCAGCTGGGCATTCGATTGTACAAACTGGCGTGTACCTGGCCAATTGAGCAGACTGGTTTGCGGAATTTTGCGCAGGGTCTTGAAACGATCATCGTTGTTGAGGAAAAACGCAGTTTTATCGAAACCCAGATACGTAACGTTTTGTATGGAACAGTGGATGCCCCGATCATAGTCGGAAAGGTTGACGAAAAAAACGCACAACTGTTTCAGGCAAAAGGTGCCCTGGATATCAATCAGATTGCACTTGGAATCGGCGAGCGGGTAATCCAATTTGCAAATGACGAAAGTGTAACCCGTCGCATTGATCGTATTCGGCAGGCACAGGGAATTCTTGCGTCCATGAAGGATCCAATCAAGCGCGTGCCTTATTTCTGCGCCGGATGTCCGCACAACACCTCAACCAAAGTCCCTGACGGGCATCGTGCCTATGCCGGAATTGGGTGCCATTTTATGGCACTGGGAATGGATCGTAATACAGAAGGTTTCACGCACATGGGAGGAGAAGGTGCAAACTGGATCGGCGAAAGCTGTTTTTCCAGCCTTGATCATGTGTTTCAGAATTTGGGAGACGGCACCTACAATCACTCTGGCTATCTGGCGATAAGGGCTGCATCTGCATCCGGAGTGAATATTACCTACAAAATACTGTTTAACGATGCTGTCGCAATGACAGGTGGCCAAAAGAATGATGGTGACCTGACAGTGGACGCAATAGCGCGACAGGTCGCTGCAGAAGGCGCGTTGCGCATCGTCATTGTGACAGACGAACCTGACAAATATGATGCCGATACACTCTGGCCAGCACATACAAATATTTATCATCGTAAGGAACTCGATAAAATCCAAAGGGAGCTGGCCACTGTTAAAGGGCTTAGCGTTCTGATCTATGATCAGACCTGTGCAGCTGAAAAACGCAGGCGCCGCAAACGGGGATTGTTTCCAGATCCAGATAAACGTATTTTCATCAACAGCGCCGTTTGTGAAGGCTGCGGTGATTGCGGGGTTCAATCCAATTGTGTGGCGATTGTCCCAAAGGAAACGGCTTTTGGCCGCAAGAGGATGATCGATCAGTCTTCTTGTAACAAGGATTTTTCGTGCATTGACGGGTTTTGTCCCTCGTTTGTTACTGTCCATGGAGCGAAGCTCCGAAAAGGTACCTCCAGGCAATTGCCAGAAGCAAGCCTGAGTGAAATTCCCGTTCCTGATTTACCGGAATTGTCTGGTTCATTCGGCATCATCGTCACCGGTATAGGTGGGACCGGAGTTGTCACCATTGGTGCGATTATCGGAATGGCGGCGCATCTGGAAGGCAAGGGTTGCGGAGTCATTGATATGGCCGGTCTTGCGCAAAAAGGTGGTGCGGTGACCAGTCATCTGCGTCTCGCTGCAAATCCTGGAGATATTCACGCAATTCGCATTCCGGCAGGCGGAGCAGATCTGGTTCTGGGTTGTGACATGGTGGTCGCGGCATCTTCTGCGGTAATGGCTTCTATCGATCCCGGGCGTACCAAGGTGATTGTCAATTTGCATGAAACAATGACCGGGGCATTTGCTCAAAACGCCGATTTTTCTATGCCCGTGAGCCGGATGATCAGCAGTTTTGAGGAGCGGGTTCACAAGGCTGATCTGACATTGCTACACGCCCAGAAACTTGCCCAGGGATTGTTTGGAGATACGGTCGCAACTAATATGTTTATGCTCGGTATTGCCTGGCAAAAGGGCGGTCTTCCCTTGTCACAGGAGGCATTGTTTAAAGCTATTGAACTGAATGGAGTCGCTGTCGAGTTCAACAAGCGTGCTTTTGCGTGGGGGAGAATGGCGGCGCATGACCAGAGTAAAGTCGAAGAGCTGATTGAATTGCCCGTCAACAGCAGCGCAGCGATCACTGGAGATGATTTACTTGCTTTGCATGTCAAGCAACTCACAGCGTATCAGGACCGGGATTACGCGGCAATATATTTGAACTTGATTGCGCAGATAGCAACTTCTGAAAAAGCCCTGGGCAAACGGGACAGAAACCTCGAAATGGCGGCTGCCCGGGCATTGTTCAAATTGATGATGATCAAGGATGAATACGAGGTCGGTCGGCTGTATTCAGATCCGGATTTTTTGAAACAGCTCGGCGAAACTTTTTCCAGCTGGGACAGTCTGGAATTTCATCTCGCACCGCCTGTACTTAGCAGAATTGACAAAAAAACGGGTAGGCCTGACAAGATTCAGGTGGGCCAATGGGTACGTTTCTTCTTTGGTGTTTTGGCTAGATTAAGAAAAATTCGCGGCACAGTTATTGATGTCTTTGGGTACAGTGAGGAGCGAAAATCAGAAAGAAATTTGCGGGATAATTTCTACAAGGTTTTGCAATTGGTAGCACTAAATTTAAAGCACGAGAATTTTTCGGTTGCATTGGGGATTTTTGAGCTACCATTGCGGGTGCGTGGGTTTGGGCCTGTTAAGAAAAAATCAATGCAGGTTTACGAAAACGAACACAAAC
>JAESRR010000139.1 GCA_016764535.1 Cohaesibacteraceae bacterium
TTACAGTTGGACAGGGGGACAAATCTTATGGGTGCTGCCAAAGCAGCACCCGAAGTTATCGACAGGAGGACCTTCCGTCGATAAACCCGATCAGTCGCAGGACACCGGAAGCGAACAGGATCGGGAATGAAAATGCATGAGAACATTGTGTTTGCCGGATCAACGATCCACACATTTTCAAACTTGATTAGGAGACCGCGCAATCAGTATCAACACGGCCACCCGATTTCGATTTTATGATGAAGGGCCGTCGTCAAAGCCAACACGATCCACAAGCTCTGATGCAAGTTTGCGCATTTTGGCAACTTTGGTCAGTGAAACCGTGTCTGGTTTGAGATTACCCCAGGACAATACACGCTCGGATGCATCCACGCCTGGCTTGAGCGGATATTCAAAATTCGCACCGGCATAAATGGTCTGGGCTTCGCCCGACGAAAGGAATTCCATCAATTTAACGGCGTTGTCCTTATTGGGAGCAAATTTTGCAAGAACCATTCCGGAAATGTTCACATGAGTGCCACGATCATCTGCATTGGGGAATAACAACTTGACAGAAGCCGCCCATTCCTTTTGTTCGGGATCTTTATTATTGGTCTGCATTTTGCCCATATAATATGTATTTCCAAGGGATATATCACATTCTCCCGAGAACACGGCTTTGACCTGGGCCCGATCATTACCAGTAGGCTTCCGCGCCAAATTGGCCTTAACTCCGGACAGCCACGATTCAGTTTTTTCTGCACCGTGCTCGGCAATCATCGAGGCGATGAGACCTATTGTATAAACGTGCTGGCCTGAACGTGTGCAAATTCTGCCTTTCCATTTAGGATCAGCCAATTCTTCATATGTAATAGCGTCCTGGCTCACGCGCTCTTTTGATGCATAAATAACTCGCGCGCGGCTTGTAATTCCAAACCAGTGACCATCTTCGTCACGAAAATTCGCTGGCACATTTTCATTGATGACTTCAGAATTGAGCGCCTGCGTAATACCAAGCTGTTTGGCTCCATCAAGGCGGCCTACATCAACACTTAGCAGAACATCGGCTGGAGAGTTTTCTCCTTCAGCGGCAATGCGCTCACCAAGGCCTTTTTTAGCAAAAATAATATTGGACTTGATACCTGTTTTCGCTTCAAAAGCTTTCAAAAGAGGCTCAATCAGGAATGGCTGCCTGTATGAATAAATATTAACTTCTTCCGCAGAAAACGCAGGCAAAGCTGTACCTAGTGTTAATGCGAACGCAAAGGCACGCAGGATATGTTTTTTCATTCTTTCCTCCAATATACGAGGTTAAAGGCCTCGACATCGGTTTGATCCGAAACTTCGAAACCATGTTGGTCTCACCTTTAAGCTGACTGCCCAGGGTGATGAAGTTGAACCGAAGATGCATATTATGAGTAAATCCGTCAACAATTAAATTGCTTATTTTCAAGCACTTAGGACGATAATTGTTTGGAATTATTCCAAACTGTTTTGATAACCGACGGGAAATGAAGGCAATTCCAATTATAACATGAGTTTTATACGGCACTTAATTTTCTGATTTTGTGTCATCAATTTGTGGATATTAATCCTGATCGATGTCGCACTTGAATTTTCAACTCCAGTCCATGAAATTTCACATGGTGAAGCTGTTGCGATTACCATCAGTGAAATGGGTTCAAATTGGCGATTGATCGACATTCCTGGCTTCTTCTATTATTGGATACAGATTACACGTTATCCCGGCGGCTTTGATGAACCCGCCCTTGTGAGTTCAGAATTAATTGCCAACTTTATTCAATCAAATAACGGATCAGTCTTTGCCAATGTCAAACAAACCAAAAAGAGCCTGGCAACGTATGATTTCGGGTCGCCGACTGGATCTACTTGACCCTTCCCCGCTGGATGTTGAAATAGAAGATATTGCCCATGGTCTTGCGCGAGTTGCCCGATGGAATGGACAAACTGCCGGTGATCATGCATTTTCAGTTGCACAACATTCAATAATTGTTGAAGAAATTCTGGTGCAGACCAAACCGGATATATCCGCTCGCTGGCGGCTGGCGGCATTAATGCACGATGCACCGGAATATGTAATTGGCGATATGATCTCTCCGTTCAAAACAGTTATGGGTGGAGATTACACCAGCATCGAAAAACGTTTGCAGGATGCAATTCACATACGATGTAATTTACCACGGGAAATTCCCCCGGGTATTTACAAAATCATCAAACGTGCTGATGTAGTATCTGCCTATTATGAAGCGACTTTACTGGCTGGCTTTGAACCACTGGAAGCAATGAGACTTTTTGGTCAGCCACGGAATATTAATCCGGATCTGCTGGACTTTTCACCCTGGCCAAGCACACTGGCACAATCCCGATTCCTTGATCGTTTTAAATCGCTTTCGGAGATAAATGACATGGAAGCCAATGCGCCATAACCTGGAGCTGAAATGAACCATGAGCAGCATTATAGTATGTCCACTCAACAAGGTTAAAGAAGCAGCCCGGATCAGTGGTGCCACCCACATGTTGACCCTGTTGGGCAAAGAACAAAAGGTTTCAAGACCCGGTTCCATTCCTGCCAGTCAACACATGCACCTGTCTTTCAGTGATGTGACCGAACCCACTGAAGGTTTTGTGGCCGCCAGTGCATCCGATATCGAACAGCTTATTGAATTTGTAACAGTGCAATGGAAAGCAGACACGCCTTTGCTCATTCACTGCTGGATGGGAATCAGCCGATCAACAGCCGGTGCCTTTATCGCGCTATGTGCAAATCAACCACATCGCAGCGAATTTGTTCTCGCAAGAGCGTTGAGAGCCGCGTCGCCTTCAGCTTCTCCAAATCGGCGACTTGTAGAATTTGCAGATAAATTTCTGGGACGGGATGGTCGTATGAATGAGGCAATAAGACTGATGGGTCGGGGAAGTGACGCCTTTGAGGGGACCATATTTGAAATGTTTCTGGAAGACACAGCATGATTCCGGCTGAGCCATCTTCAAGGCGCACGCAGGTCGAATTGGGGCTGAATGCGGCAATAGTTCAGATGGAGAATCAATCACCGCAAATTTTGGTCGTCACCGACGGGGACGCACTGGAGGAGGACGGGTTGCCATATGGCCCGTTTGATCCGGTCCACCATCGTACGCTTGAAATCGGATTGCGGGCCTGGGTACAAGAACAGACAGGTCTTAAACTCACTTATGTCGAACAACTTTACACTTTTGGAGATCGGGGACGATATGCCCGGTCAGGTGATGAAGATCCCCATGCACTATCAATAGGATACCTCGCGCTCACAAACGGTTGGTCGAACACATCGGGCACAAACGACATACGGACTGGAAAATGGCGTAGCTGGTACGATTTTATGCCATGGGAAGACTGGCGTAACGGTTGTCCGCCGTTACTCGGGGACACAATAATTCCACTTTTAGATGAATGGTCGAGCCAGCTGGACGGGGTTACCCGTTTAATTCGCGAGGAAAGAGAAAAAAGAATCGAAGAAGCATTCGGTCAAAAATCCAGTATCTGGAATGATGAACGCGTACTTGATCGTTACGAGCTTCTTTATGAAAGCGGGATACTGGACGAAGCTCAGCGTGATGGAGGAACTTTCCCCCCAAACACAATTAGAAGGTCGGGACCCGGAATTTCGATGCGATATGATCATCGCCGCATTCTGGCCACAGCAATTACGCGTTTACGTTCCAAACTTAAATACAGACCAGTGCTTTTTGAAGTGATGCCGGACTGCTTTACTCTGACAGAGTTGCAAAAAGCGGCCGAGGCAATCACGGGTCATTCTGTTCATAAGCAGAACTTTCGACGTACTGTTGATACTGGCAAGTTTGTCGAGCCAACCGGTGAAATGTCTACCGGAACAGGGGGCAGACCAGCTGCAATGTTCCGTTTCAGACGCGAAGCGTTGTCACTGGCAAAATCCCAGGGACTTCGTATGGGGCACATTTAACCAACCCGCTCCATGATTTATAGATTGCTGTAAAGCTCATCCATGCCTTTTGATGTGCCATTTGCGAGGATGATCCTTGCGTGTTCCGGCTTCAAAAGCGAGACGTCGTCCACACCACATGAATGTGCAATAATTCCAATTTCCTTACGCATATTTTTGGCATAACAAGCAACCCGTTCGGCTTTGTTGTGTGGATCAAGGCCAAATTGCAATTTGGGATTATGGGTTGTAATTCCGGTGGGACATGTGTTCTTGTTGCATTGCAGGGCCTGAATACACCCAAGTGCGAACATGAACCCTCTCGCAGAATTTACGAAATCTGCCCCTGCACAAAATGCCCATGCCACTTCTGACGGATTGATCAATTTTCCGCTAACGCAGATTTTTATTCTGTCTCGCAAATTGTGTTTTTCCAACACCTGGATGACACGCGGCAACGCTTCTCGCAAAGGCATCCCCATATTATCCATCAAACTCATGGGGGCTGCACCGGTTCCACCGTCTGCGCCATCAATGGTGATAAAATCGGGAGCATCGCTTATATCTCGTTCATTTATCAAGAGACACAAGTCTTCAAAAAAAGACAACGCACCAACGACTGTTTTAAAACCGACAGGTTTGCCCGTAACATTTCTGATATGACAAATCATATCAAGAAGTTCTACAGAATTTCCGGCTTCAGGATGCCTGTTGGGACTAATGGCTGATTTCCCGGCTTCTATTCCACGAACTTTTGCAATTTCTTCCGTGACCTTCGCCGCTGGCAAGATGCCACCTTTTCCAGGTTTTGCGCCCTGGCTCAATTTCAACTCAAACATTTTGACCTGGTCATGTGATGCAATTTCCACCAGCTTGTCTTCATCAAAACCGCCAAGTGAATTTCTCACTCCGAACTTGGCCGTTCCAATTTGAAATATGATGTCGCATCCGCCTTCAAGATGCCAGGGTGACAACCCGCCTTCGCCAGTATTTAGCCAGATTCCCGCTTTTTGCGCGCCGCGAGAGAGAGCCTGAATTGCAGGAGCTGAAATCGAACCATAACTCATTCCGGAAATGTTGAACCGGGATTTTGCCAGATATGGATTTCTGGAATATGGCCCAATGGTTGCAATTGCAATTTCCTTCCGATGCCCCTCAAGTTCCGGAAACGGACAATTTACGAAATACACTGTGCCTGGTTTACGCAGATCCCGTGTCGAACCAAACGCGACTGTGCTATCGATGTTTTTCGCCGCCCGATATACCCATGACCGTTCTGCCCTGTTGAAAGGCATTTCCTCCCGGTCCAGTGCAAAAAAATATTGCCTGAAAAATTCTCCCAGGTGCTCAAAGATATACCGGAATCTTGCCAGAACCGGGTAGTTTCGGCGCAACGTGCTGGCGGTTTGGGTTTTATCGACCCAATACAGAATAACCACCCAGACAATGCCGCATCCCATCAAAAACAACAGAGTATAGGCAAAGAATTCTACAGCGTTCATGACAAGAAATGGCAAGTGTTCAACCATAGTGCATCCTCATTTACCTTCAAATTTTCAAATCATTTTCAGCATATTGCTGTGCCAGGTGTATAAATACAATTCGACGGGCAGGCCGACAGAATATGATGTGACAACACAGCGTCGATCATATGTGAACTTTCTTCTTCAACAGGGTACATTGAGCCTTTGTTAATGTTTCGCCTTTGACTGACGAATCTTCCATACTGCGTTGGAATGATGTTCGATTCGACATCGCATGAGAGTTCAACAACGATTGATTTGGGTATGGCACGTCTGACAGCGGTTTTTGTTGCTATTTGCATGACTGTGATTTCCGGCTCTCTCGCCGTCGTCGCGAGGATTTCAATGGGATTTACCCTTGGTGAATCTCTTGCCGTCGCTTTCGCCCTGCTGTTGGTGATGCTCATTACTCACTATCAGATTACCCGTTTTCGTGACAAGGCCCAGTTGCAATTTCAGATGGATGAACTGACACGAGTCAAGCTTGCCGTCGCAAGGGAATTCAAATCCATTCAGGATCGGGCAGTTGCACTTGATGAAAGCGTGAAACAGAAAGTTCAGGATGAGGTAGATCCGGTGCTTGCCGAAGTTGAAGTTCTTGGAACACTAGTTAAACAAATGGCAGAGAGCCTCGCCGGTCTGGAAGATCGCATTAATGTGACCGACCGGGTTGTAACCAAACTGGAAATGCGCCCCGCTCGCATAATTCAAACAGTTGCACCTGTTGTTCCCCCCGCGAACAAAATAACCCCACCTGACACACGCAAACCGGCTCT
This sequence comes from Cohaesibacteraceae bacterium, assembly GCA_016764535.1. GTDB lineage: Bacteria > Pseudomonadota > Alphaproteobacteria > Rhizobiales > Cohaesibacteraceae > JAESRR01. The sequence goes on from JAESRR010000139.1 coordinate 6,241, forward strand.
TCCTTCAAGCGAAAATGCTCCAGGCTCCAATACTCGACCTGCATCATCAAAATCTGCACGGTCAAAACCTGCCAACGCAAATCCGGCTGCTACTGTGCCAGCTCCTGTTGAGGAACGGGACAATATTACAAGTTCCCCAAATGAGGCCAA
>JAESRR010000140.1 GCA_016764535.1 Cohaesibacteraceae bacterium
ATCAAACCTTCAATCATCGGAAAATAGACTTTGGCAGGACCCGTTGTTTCATCGACATCTGGATTGTCAATTGCGGTCGGCAGATTTTTGATTTGCTCCTGGTAATCATTGTTAAATTTTTGAGCAATGTCCCTGGTTAATTCCAGATGTTGTTTCTGATCTTCGCCGACCGGCACATGAGTTGCGCGATATAAAAGGATATCTGCAGCCATCAAATTGGGATAAACAAACAACCCACTGGATACTTTTTCGCGGTTTTTACCAGCCTTGTCCTTAAACTGGGTCATGCGGTTAAGCCAGCCCATACGTGCCACGCAATTGAATATCCAGCCCAGCTCTGCATGTCCGGAAACCTGGCTTTGGTTGAACATAACATTTCGTTCAGGATCAAGGCCGGACGCTATAAAACCCGCAGCTACTTCCCGGGTTCGTCGCGTCAGCACTTCCGGATCCGGAGACATTGTCAGCGCATGCATGTCAACGACGCAATAGACACATTGATACTGGTCCTGCATCGCAACAAATTTGGTGATGGCACCCAGATAATTGCCCAGATGAAGATTTCCCGATGGCTGAATGCCGGAAAATACACGCGGCTCAAATACAGACATGAGGCGATCCTTTAAAACGATGGCAACACAATTCTGTCGTGCAAGCCAATCAATAACTTTGGCGGTTTATCGCCAATCAAAGCCCAAAGAGCAAGCTGCAATCATTTTTTTGACCGCACAATTCCGGTAATCCGCCGGTGATCGATAACTCCGGTGAGCAGACACACACTACCAAATACAATCAAACCGCCGAAAACCAGGCCACCGAGGGCCAGGATTCGAAATAGCAATCCTGAATGCGCCAGCCAAACCTGCCCATAAGGAAGAGCCAGCCAAAGCATTGCACCCATACACAGACTGGCAAGACACATAAGCGGCAAGCACTTTCGCAATTGTCCATCACTTAAAAACTGGCCACGTCTGCTTAACGTCCACCATAAAAGCGCAACATTTACCCAGCCTGCAAGTGTCGTGGAAATTGCAATTCCCACATGTTGAATATAGGGAAACAGGATCAACGAGCCCACAACATTTACAAACATGGATACGCCGGCAAATATCATCGGTGTTCTTGTATCTTCGCGTGCAAAATACGCAGGTGAAAACACCTTGATCAGTACAAATGCCGGTAAACCAAGGGCAAACGCTCCAAGCGCATTAGCGGTTTGCGTCGTATCTTCGCTGGTAAAACGTCCCCTTTCGAACAAAATCGAAAGTATGGTGTCAGGCATGATGACCAGGGCAACCGAAGCCGGAATTGTGAGTAGCATCGCAAATTCCAATGAGCGATTGATACTGTTTTGAACATCAGCATCAGAACCGGTTCTTAACTGTCGCGACAATTCAGGCAACAAAACAACACCGATTGCGATGCCAACAATACCAAGAGGAAGCTGGTAAATGCGATCCGCATAATACAGATAGGAAACAGCTCCATCCTGAAACGAGGCTATGATAGTTCCAATCAGGATATTAATCTGTGTGATACCGCCCGCAATAACTCCCGGCACTCCCAAAACCAGCAATCGCCTGACTGCGGGGGTGATCCGTGGCCTCTGTATTCGCACACTGAAGCCAAGTTTCTTAATTGCTATTACAAGGGATGCCAACTGAACAAATCCAGCGATAAATACACCCCAGGAGAGCCACACGCCGGCGTCAATCGTACCGGTTTTTTCAAACCAGCCAATCAGGGCAAGTGAAGAAATCAATACGACATTGAGCAATACCGGCGTGAAAGCGGCAGCGGCAAACTTGCCAAAACTGTTTAAAATACCGCTTAGAAACGCGATCACTGACATACAGATCAAATAGGGGAAAGTAATCCGGGTGAGCCATACCGCGAGTTCAAATTTTTCACGGTCATCTGTAAATCCGGGGGCAAGCAAGTGGATTAATTGCGGCATCATAAGTTCTGCAACAAGTGTAACCACCAAAAGTGTTATGATGAAAACCGCCAGTATTTCTGAAGCAAATTTCCTGGCACCGGATTCGCCTTCAGTTTCCAGGGATTTGGCAAACAGCGGAATAAATGCTGAATTAAAGGCACCTTCCGCAAACAATCTGCGAAACAGGTTTGGTAATCTGAAAGCAACCAAAAATGCGTCTGCCACGGGGCCGGTTCCGAGCCAGCCTGCCATCAGTATATCCCTCACAAACCCGAGAATACGACTGAGTAATGTTGCTGAACCAACTGTGGCAAAGTTTTTTAGCAAACTCATTGGAACCTGTTCTTACTATTTTGTAAAATCCATGCGGATCAATTTGATGCCGGGATGATCTTCTTTTTGCGTTTATACACGCGATCTGCGGTGACACCTCGCAGGACCGTATCAAGCGTATCTATTATTTTTGTTTGTCGCGCCGGATTTACAATCTTGTGACTGGTAAGATCTGTCACATAGAACACGTCAAATGCTTTTTCTCCAAAGGTCGAAATATGTGCCGACCGGATATCCAGATTGAGAGAAGAAAGTGCATTTGTAATATCAAACAACAGTCCTGGTCTATCCAGACCAGTAAGCTCCAGCACAGTATGACTTTCCGACAGTGTATTATTGATCACCACTTCAGGCTGGAGACGAAATGTTTTACGACTTGGCGCTTTGTTTTCGCGACTGACAAGTAATTCATGAAGTCGAACTTCTCCAGAAAGTCCCTGCATCACGAGAGAGACAATTCTCTCGCCACGACGTTTTTCGTCAGCTTCATTTTTTAGCGAGCGGCGGACAAATATTGTATCCAAAGCCCGGCCATCAGAAGTTGTGAATATCTGGGCATCAACGATCCCCGCGCCTGTTGCCGAACACGCACCTGCAAAAACCGCCAACAATCGTGGATGATCAGGGGCGAATACTGTGATCTCGGTGATATCCTCAAAATCCCAGCATTTTACTTCAGACGCAAATGTTTCATCTTTTTCAAGCGCGCCGACCACCAGTTTTGCATGTCGCTCAATGCGTTCCAGCTCTGTTCGCAACCAATAGGGTGGATAATTGAGATTGACGAATCGCTTCAAAAATTCCGGCTTCAGGTCGGTGGCACGCTCCATCAGTGCTGCTTTGGTTTCGGCAATTTTTGCGTCACGGGTTATTTCACTGTGGCCGCCAGTCAGATGTGGTTCAGTTTCATAATACAAAGTGCGCAGCAATTGACCTTTCCAGCCGTTCCATACACCTGGCCCAACTGCAGTGATGTCGCAGACCGTCAGGATCAACAACATTTTCATTCGCTCAAGGCTATGCACGACACCGGCAAAATCCCGAATGGTTTTATAATCCGCAAGATCACGGGACTGGGCAATCGTACTCATCATAAGATGTTCTTCAATAAGCCAGGCAACAGCTCTTGTTTGTGTTGGCGACAAACCAAACCGGGGGCAAAGTTTGCGCGCTATTCTGGCCCCTCCAATAGAATGATCCTCCGGGCGGCCCTTTGCAATATCGTGTAGAAAAACAGCAACATAGAGAACGATTCTATCCTTCACACCGCCGATTATTTCATGCGCCAAAGGATGCTCTTTACCAAGATTTCCCCGCTCGATTGAGGACAAATGGCCAATCGTTCTTAGCAGATGTTCATCGACTGTATAATGATGATACATGCTGAACTGCATCATCGCGACAATCTTGCCAAACTCGGGAATGAAGCGACCCAATACACCGGATTCATTCATGCGTCTCAGCGTGGTTTCCGGATCTTGCCTTGATATCAATATTTCAAGGAACAGGGAATTTGCTTCCTTGTCTTCCCTCACACTCTTTTTGATGTATTTGAGAGATCGGGTCATTACTTGCATTAATGTCGGATGAAATGCCAGATCGTTTTGATTTGCCAGCAGAAATACGCGGATCAGGTTTACAGGATCATTGGCAAAGACTTCACGATCAACGCTGTTAATCCTGCCATTTTCAATAACAAAATCTTTTGTACCCTTAATTGTGCGCCGCTTTCTCAAAGGCAATCTTGGAAAGAACCTGTTCAGGCCGGGGGCTTTTTTTGCGTGAATTTCCTCAAGCGCCGCACAAAAAATTCGTGTCAAATCCCCGACATCTTTTGCTACCAAAAAATAATGTTTCATAAAACGTTCAACACCGGACTGACCTGGGTGATCGGTATATCCAAGGCGAAGAGCCAGTTCTCTTTGAACTTCAAATGTCAGGCGCTCTCCGGGCCGGCCGGTTAAAAAATGTAAATGGCAGCGTACTGACCAGAGAAAATCCTCGCATTTCTTGAATAGTCTGTATTCTGCCAGCGAAAACACACCTTTTTTGACCAGGTCCCTGCCCCGGCGAGTTTCATAAACATATTTGGCGATCCAGAACAATGTATGCAGATCTCGCAATCCACCCTTGCCATCCTTGATGTTTGGCTCGGTCAAATAACGTGAATGTCCAGCTTTTTCGAGACGTATATCCCGTTCTCCAAGCTTTGCCGTAACATATGCAGCGCCGGTACCCTGGCGTACTTCATTCTTGTATCGCGACCACATTTCGTCATAGAGGGAAATTTCACCGCATATGAACCGGGCTTCAAGCATTGCAGTACGGATGGTAATATCGCCAAGTGACAACCGACAACATTCGTCGATGTTTCTTGTGGCATGACCCACTTTAAGACCCATATCCCACAGCATGTACAATATGTATTCGACGGTGCTTTCACCCCAGGGGGTCTGTTTATAGGGCAACAAAAACAGCAGATCTATATCCGAACCCGGAGCAAGGGTTTTACGGCCGTAACCACCCACAGCAACAACAGCCAACAGCTCACCGGTTGAGGGATTATCACGGGAATAAACATAAGCCAGTGCAAAATCAAAAATTAGATTGAGCAAATCATCCTGTAACACCGCAAGGGATTTGGCGCACCCATATCCCAGTCCATCCTGCTTCAGTAATTCCTCGGCATTTTGTCTGCCCTCAACCAAAGCAGTCTTGAGTAGCTGCAATATTGTTTTTCGAACACCAAAATCAGCGCCATTACCGTCAGTGGCTTCAGCAATATCCTGCATTTGCTTCCATAGAGCCGCGCGATCAACAAGCATCGTTGCCGGATTCTGTCTTTGGGCGGAGAGCTGACGATTGACCATGTGTTTCCAAATCCTGAATTGCGAACCGGCTGGCAGAACCTATCTGATGTCTTCATTTTGATTGACCAGATCTTTTACGCGATAGAGAATATCAAGAGCCTCTTTTGGACTAAGATCATCCGGATTGATATCCTTCATGGCCATCAGGGCCGGGTGATCTTTTACAGGTTCCGAAACAGCCTGACGAGGCATAACACTGAATAGTGGCAAGTCGTCAATCAGAGTTGTCGATGGTGAATGCCTGTCGCCTTCCTCAAGCAAAGCCAGAACTTCTTTTGCCCGGACTATTACCGATCCAGGTAACCCTGCAAGTTTCGCGACCTGTATACCGTAGGATCGATCGGCGGCACCAGAGATAATCTCATGCAAAAATACAACATCGCCCTTCCATTCCTTGACACGAACAGTCGCGTTTTCAAGGCGAGACAGCTTTTCCTGCAACACTGTCATCTCATGATAATGGGTTGCAAACAGAGCGCGGGATTTGTTGATTTCATGTAAATGCTCAACGGCAGCCCATGCAATGGATAACCCGTCGAATGTAGCCGTACCCCGGCCAATTTCATCCAGAATCACAAGAGATCGAGGCGTCGCCTGGTTCAAAATCACGGCAGTTTCGACCATTTCCACCATAAACGTCGATCGACCTCTCGCCAAATCGTCCGCAGCGCCCACGCGGCAGAATAATCGATCAATAATCCCGATCCGGGCAGATTTGGCCGGCACAAAAGAACCCATCTGGGCAAGGATGGCAATAAGCGCATTTTGGCGCAAAAAGGTCGACTTACCTGCCATGTTGGGTCCGGTTAATAGCCATATTTGACCATTTGTATTATCTGCTGTTGGGCCAAGATTACAGGAATTGGCAACAAAAACTTTTGCCCCTTCTATTTCCAGTGCTGCCTCGACGACAGGGTGTCTACCACCTTCAATTTCAAAGTCATAACCTTCAACAACAACCGGGCAATAATAATTTTTCTCTTCTGCAAGACGCGCCAGCCCAAGGGATACATCAAGTACAGCCAGTGCCTGCGCTGTGGATTTTAGAGTTTCCCCATGAGATAAAATCGCTTCCGAAAT
>JAESRR010000141.1 GCA_016764535.1 Cohaesibacteraceae bacterium
ACCACCGATTTTGATGTCCATTTGCAAAGAAGTTAGGCCTTTGATTGTACCTGCTACTTTAAAGTCCATATCACCTAAATGATCTTCATCACCTAAGATATCTGAAAGCACTGCATAATCGTCGCCTTCTTTGATAAGGCCCATTGCAATACCGGCTACTGGCCGACGCAGTGGAACACCGGCATCCATCAGAGCCAGGGACGTACCGCATACGGTTGCCATGGAAGAGGAACCATTTGATTCGGTAATTTCGGATACAGCCCGCAATGTGTATGGAAACTCATGATGCGGAGGCAGTACCGGATGAATGGCGCGCCAGGCAAGTTTGCCATGTCCAATTTCGCGACGACCAGGAGATCCAACACGACCGGTTTCGCCGACTGAATAAGGAGGGAAATTGTAATGCAAAAGGAAGTTCTGTTTGTAAGTGCCCTCCAGTGCATCCACAAACTGCTCGTCTTCGCCGGTGCCCAGTGTTGCAACAACTATTGCCTGGGTTTCGCCACGGGTAAACAAGGCAGAACCATGGGCACGTGGCAGTATTCCAACTTCAGAAACAATCTGGCGAACCTGATCAAGATCACGACCATCAATCCGTGAGCGGCTTTCGATAATGCGTCCACGAACAACAGAGCTTTCGACTTTTTTGAACAGGTCAGAAACAACCTGACTGTCTTCAGCATTGTCATCGTCTGCAGCGCAAAGAGCTTCCAGTACTTTTGTTTTGGCTACTGCCAAATGATCACGACGCTCTGATTTCTGCGTAATGTCATAGGCTGCATTCACATCAGCACTGGCAATTTCAGTTACTTTGGCAAGCAATTCTGTTCTGTCAGGCAACGAAAATTCACGCGGCTCTTTTGCCGCTTTTTCTGCCAGACGAATGATTGCATCAATTACCGGCTGAAAACCCTTGTGACCGTGCATTACAGCGCCAAGCATGATCTCTTCGCTAAGCTCTTTGGCTTCGGATTCAACCATAAGCACTGCATCACCGGTACCGGCAACTACAAGATCAAGCTCTGATTCTTCCATTTCATCAACGGCAGGATTGAGAATATATTCACCGTTTTTGTATCCAACACGTGCTGCTCCAATCGGGCCCATGAAAGGAACACCGGAAATGGTGAGAGCAGCTGAAGCAGCAACCAGGGCTACAATGTCAGGATCGTTTTCCATGTCATGGGACATGACAGTCAAAGTTACCTGTGTGTCGTTTTTGTATCCGGCAGGAAACAGTGGGCGAATTGGTCTGTCAATCAGACGACGAACCAGCGTTTCTTTTTCAGACGGGCGACCTTCACGCTTGAAATAACCACCTGGTATTTTACCGGCAGCATATGCCTTTTCCATGTAGTTAACAGTGAGGGGGAAGAAATTCATACCCGTTTTTGGTTCTCTCTGGGACACGATATTGGCCATAACCGTTGTGTCGCCATAAGTCACGAGGACAGATCCATCTGCCTGCCGTGCTATTTTACCAGTCTCGAGTACAAGTGGACGTCCGGCCCACTCAATTTCTTCACGATGAATTTCAAACATCAATATTCCTTCCAGACATGCCATATGCATGCTTCATACATTCGGAATACCCTTTGATAAATCACCTGCACGACCCCATGCCGAACAGTTCAAAGGGAATTTTGGATAAAGTCGGTATCGGTTGACAAAACTGGATCAAAATACACCTGATTACCAGACTGCGCGAACGCATGGTTTCGAGAAACCAGTCAACCTCAATTTCACATCTTCACGGGCAAGACGGCGGGTTACTGTCAATACAGTAACTTGCGATCCTGCCCCGTGAACAAGCAATTTGCAAAATCTATTGCAAACACCCTATCCATCATCAGGCCAACAACGGCCCAACGAAAAACGCGGTGATTTACACCACCGCGTTGTTTTTAGCGACGCAAACCAAGGCGCTTAATTAGCGTCTGGTAACGTTCAACGTTCTTTTTCTTGGTATAATCAAGAAGTGAACGACGCAAACTAACCATCTTCAACAGACCACGACGAGAGTGATTGTCTTTTTTGTTGGATTTGAAGTGTTCGGTTAGATTAACTATCCGCTCTGTCAGAATTGCGACCTGCACCTCAGGTGAACCTGTGTCACCTTCGTTGATGCCGTATTCTTTTATAAGCTCAGCTTTACGCTCTACAGTAATCGACATCGGTGTCTCCTGAATTATGCGTCACTGACCGGGGTCGGTGACAGGTTAAAGACACGCCTGGGATGTAATTCCGCCTGATCCACTTCTGCAAGTGCAACAAGTTCTCCAGCACAGGTGGCATAAACCAGTCCATGATGAATTGGAGCATCACGTCCACGCAGCAATACAGACTGGCCCCTTCGGAGCCTTGCTGCGCCGTTCCGATCAACGGCCAGCGCCGGGATGTCGTCCAGCGCGGTCTCGATCGGTCGCAAAGCGTTGGCGAGGTCTTCCTCGCCGGGCGCACTATTGCGCAAAGTCTCCAGTTTTTCCAGAGAAATCATATGATTTTCCTGAAAAGGACCGGTGTTTAATCGTCTTAGTTCAACAATATGGCCACATGTATCCAATGACAGAGCCAAATCCCGCCCAAGAGACCTGATATATGTACCCTTGGAAGTCTGCGCCCTGAACCTGGCCGTGTCTGCATCGACGATTTCAACAAGTTCCAAACTGTAAATTGTTACCGGACGGGCGTTGAGTTTTACGTCTATTCCGGCTCGTGCGAGATCATAGGCGCGCTTACCATCAACCTTGATTGCTGAATATGCGGGTGGTGTTTGACTTATTTCACCGGTAAATTGTTCCAGCACAGCTAATATGCTATCCCGATCCGGGCGATTGTCGCTTGATACGACAACTTCACCCTCTGCATCCTCGGTTGTAGTTTGAGAACCCCAACGAACTGCAAACTCGTAAATTTTGCGCCCATCCACCACATAGGAAACAGTTTTCGTTGCTTCTCCAAGTGCGATTGGAAGGCAGCCGGATGCAAGAGGATCCAGAGTACCGGCATGTCCGGCCTTTTTGACATTAAACAGCCATTTGATTTTACCAACAGCCTGCGTTGATGTCATTCCCACCGGCTTGTCAAAAACAACCCAGCCATGAATGTCTGTTCTTTTTTTTGATTTGGCCATGAATTCGTTCTGTCAACAAAACCGGTGCACAAACGGCAATACACGATCTGTTCAATCTTCCAGGTCTGGATCCGCAATAGATGATTTGTCATTTTCCAAATCACGTAATACTTCAGGACGATTTAGAAGCTCATCAATATGTGACGCCTCGTCGTAGCTCCCATCCTTGAGAAACTTCAATTCGGGAACAAACTGGGCTTCAATCATGCGACCAAGCTGACCACGCAGATATCGGGAAGATCTATTAAGAGCTTCAACGACTTCTTCAGCATTATCACTGCCAACAGGCAACGCATAAATAGTGGCGTATCGCATGTCGGGGCTCATGCGAACTTCCGGTAGCATGATCATTTTGTCATGTAAAACCGGATCACGTAATTCACCGCGTTGCATGACTTCTGATAAAGCATGACGAACCAGCTCACCCATACGAAGCTGTCGCTGGCTGGCAGAGCCTGTAGCACTCCGGCGAGATTTTTTAGCCATATTAATACTTCCACATTTATCCGGTCAGCACCTGACCGACCGGATATTATTCATAAATCGGGGAATTACAAAGTTCTGGTAATTTCCTCGACGCGGAAACATTCAATGACGTCTTTCTCGCGAAGATCGTGGTAGTTTTCAAAAGCCATACCGCATTCCTGACCAGAAACAACATCTTTCACTTCATCCTTGAAGCGTTTGAGTGTTCCCAGTTTGCCTTCATGTATGACAATGTTATCACGCAGCAAACGCACACCGGATCCCCGTTCAACGGTACCTTCGGTAACTCGGCAACCAGCGATCTTGCCTACTTTTGTGATATTGAAGACTTCCAGAATTTCAGCATAACCAATGAAGGTTTCACGCATTTCCGGAGCAAGAAGGCCGGACATTGCAGCTTTGATATCGTCAGTCAAATCATAAATGATATTGTAATAACGAATTTCAACACCGGCACGTTTGGCTGCTTCCTGAGCCTGCTTGTTCGCACGAACATTAAAAGCAAGAATTGGAGAGTTGGATGTTTCTGCAAGAGCAACATCTGATTCCGTTACAGCACCGACGGCAGAATGAATGATGTTCGCCTGAACTTCTTCATTGCCGATTTTCTCCAGTGAACCAATGATAGCTTCAACAGACCCGTGCACATCGCCCTTGATAACAAGCGGGAATTTCTGAACACCGGATGTTTTTGCACGTTCCATCAATTGTTCAAGAGATCCACGAGCACTTTTGACTTGTGATTTTTCTTGATACTGACGTTGACGATACTCAACAATTTCACGCGCCTTGGCTTCACTGTCGACAACTGCAAACTGATCGCCTGCGTCGGGAACACCCTGGAAGCCCAGAATTGCAACGGGTTGGGAAGGTGTAGCATTGGGAACCTGCTTTAGTTCATCATCCAGCAGGGCACGCACACGACCCCATTGCCTGCCACCGACAATAATGTCTCCAATTTTCAGAGTACCATGCTGAATAAGCACTGTGGCAACCGGGCCACGACCCTTGTCCAGATTGGCTTCAACAACTGTACCCAGTGCGAAGCGATCAGGATTGGCTTTCAGCTCAAGCAATTCAGCCTGCAATAGCAGCGTATCCAGCAATTTGTCGAGGTTTGTCCCCTCGAGTGCTGATACTTCTACATCCAGGACTTCACCACCCATGCTTTCAACAAATACATCATGTTGCAACAGCTCGTTACGAACTTTTTGTACATCAGCAGCAGGTCTGTCAATTTTGTTAATCGCGACAATGATGGGTACGTTTGCTGCCTTGGCATGATTGATCGCTTCAATCGTCTGCGGCATCACACTGTCATCAGCAGCAACAACCAGTACAACAATATCCGTTGATTGGGCACCACGCGCACGCATCTCGGTAAAGGCAGCATGGCCAGGAGTATCAATGAACGTCAGTTTTCGTCCGTTCTTTTCTACCTGATAAGCGCCAATATGCTGTGTAATACCACCTGCTTCTCCACGGACCACATTGGTTTCGCGGATCGCATCAAGAAGAGATGTCTTACCATGGTCAACGTGACCCATAATGGTGATAACAGGCGGGCGGGATACCAGGTTTTCTTCTATTTCCTCAACTACAAACAGGCCTTCTTCAACATCGGATTCGGATACACGCTTAACAGTGTGACCCATTTCTGACGCAATTAGTTCAGCTGTATCTGCATCCAGCGTGTCAGCCGGTTTGAGCATTTGGCCCTGCTGCATAAGCAGTTTGATCACATCAACCGCACGTTCAGACATCCGTTGCGCAAGGTCCTGAACAGTAATTGCTTCTGGCAGGATGACTTCACGTGAAACTTTTTCACGCGGCGTCTGTTGCCCGCGCATCGCCCGTTTTTCTTTTTCCCGGCGACGACGAACAGAGGCAAGACTGCGTTCACGATCGTTGGGATTAAGCGCATTGGACAATGTCAGTTTACCACGACGACGCTGTTGATTGAGATTGCGTGTCGGTTTTGGCTGCTGACGATCATTTGCTCCAGGTTTATTGGCAACCTTGTTCGGAGACATGGGAACCCGACGCGTTGTCGGTTTTGCATTTTCAGCGTCTGGTGGTGGAGCCTTTGCGTCCAGTTTGGGACCGGCCCTGCCAATTGGTCCAGGCCGTACCGTTGGCCGACCTGCACTTACGCCTCCTGGACGTCCACCGGATGGTCGAGCAGGTCTATCACCTGTTCGTGCGGGACGGTCACCACGATCCGGACGACCGCGATTGGCTCCATCTCGGGCCGGACGATCATCACCGGATTTTTTCTCAGCGTCACGTTTGTCTTTTAATGCTTGTTGTTCGGCCTGCTTGGCTTTCAGAATTTTAAGCTTTGCAGCCTGTTCCTCGATGCGTTTCTTTTCCAGTGCTGCTTCGGCAGCAGCCCTGTTTTCTGCATCGGTTCTTCGTTTCTGTGCAGCTTCAATACGACGCGCTTCATCAGCATCCCGCTTGGCTTTATCGCCGTCGGCACGCTTCTGCGCTTCTCTCAGCGCCATCAAACGAGCGCTTTGCTCGCTATTGGTCAATCCCTTTGGTCCCGAAGGAGCCCCGGATTTGGACTGGACGGGCCTGCGCTTG
>JAESRR010000142.1 GCA_016764535.1 Cohaesibacteraceae bacterium
CACAACAAAAACCAGTCCAAGCTCAAGCGACAATGTGCCACTTGCAACCAGAGCGACGATGAATAGAACCATCGCGAGACTGGAGTGAATAATCCAAGTCATAATTACGGTGAACAGGATTGCCATCGGAATGTCGTTGCCTAGTGTTTGCAACAACAGGCCTAACAAATCACTTTTGCCAATTTCGGCTGCATTGCTTCCGATCAATTGAAGAGCCATGAAAATAAGACCAAGTCCAATCGACATGCGTCCGGCATTCTTGCGTTTTAAATTGTTGGCTCCGATGAACAGAATATATCCGGCGATCAAAAATGCCGGACTAAATATTGCAACCTTAAAACTAAGTACCTGGGCAGCAATGCTGGTTCCAATATCCGCTCCCAGCACAAAAGCCAGTCCTGGAATGAGTTCGAGTGCGCCACGGCTTGCAAAGCCGGTTGCCATGATCACAACAGCAGTTGACGATTGTAACGCTGAAGCCAGACCGGCTCCCATGATGACGGCCTTAAATCGGTTGCCGGCTGCTTTCGCGAAAAAACGGCGCAAATCAGCACCAAGATAACGTTCAAATCCTGTGCGGACCATACGTATGCCCCAAAGAAGCAGTACAACCGCACCTACAATTTCGATTAATATTATTGTTCCGGATCCCATAAGTGCCCTCGGTTTTATTGATCAATACTGAATTGGGTTTGCATCAATCAACTGTTGGACGGGCAAGGATTTGGGAAACAGAATCGCTCTTCCACAAATTTTGCTTCGTACAACCATCACGCGGAAAGTATCAGATTTGAAATAAATCCAATTCGCGGGTCAAGTGGATCGTAATGACACCTTATTCAGCCAACTTCGCCATGTAATAAAGAACCTACCGATCTTTCTGATACAAGCGGAAGCGGGATATCCAAATAGCATGTTTTCTGCCAGGCAATCAATGATATTGAACTGACAATGTGCAATTGAATTTTTACAGTGGCTTTTTTAAACAACCCGACAGGTGAAAACGAGATATTGAGCCCTGGGGACGTAACTATCCAGTCTGGTGGTGCGCCCGGGTTCTGCGATTCCATTGGAACCAGCAAAAACATATGCAAGCAGTTTACCAGGCGCTGGACAGATTAAATGGTTCAGAAGATTACCGGTACAGCAAGAGTTATCGCAGTCAGGAAAATCCATGCCGGACCTTCAATTCGTTTTGGAAATGGTTCCGCGACAAGTTCGACTTTCACGTTCTTTGCCTGGCATCCTGTTATGGTGCTTTAGGAGCCCGAAGTCCGGTATTGTGAGTGCATTGGCTACGATCAAGAGTTCACTATTGGGGCATTACACGCTAAATGGGATAATGAAGCGGACCATCCTGTATCGTAATCCAGCGGAGCTCGGTGAATTCGTCAATACCTGCCTTGCCACCAAATCGTCCATAGCCCGATGCTTTGGTTCCACCAAACGGCATTTGTGCTTCATCATGAACCGTCGGGCCGTTGATGTGACAAATACCGGCTTCGATGCGTTTGGCAACTGACATCGCTCTATTGATATTCTGACTAAACACAGCAGACGCAAGACCATATTCTGTATCATTTGCAACGCGAATGGCTTCGTCATCACTGCCGACACGAATAATGGAAGCCAATGGCCCAAAGCTTTCCTCATGATAAACACGCATGGACGAGGTTACCCCGTCAAGCAATGTAGCATCGATCATGGTTCCATTGGCATTGCCACCGGCAAGGATTGTACCGCCCTTGTTCACGGCATCCGACACGAGCTCCTGAATTCGTTGGGCAACTCCCAGATCAACAACCGAGCCAAGTGGTGATGAGTTTAAATCCGGGCTACCTGCAATAAGTGTGCTGACTTTGTTTGCCAGTTTTTCTACAAACTGATCAGCAATTTTTTCATGCACAATAATTCGCTCTGTAGACATGCAAATTTGCCCCTGGTTCATGTAGGCACCAAATGCAGCAGCTGCAACGGCCTGATCCAGATTAGCGTCATCCAGTACAAGCATTGGTGCTTTGCCCCCAAGCTCCAAAAGGGTTGGTTTTAGAAACCGGGCGGCAGTCTGTGCGATGATGCGCCCTACACGGGTGGACCCTGTAAAGTTGATCCGTCGAACCGCAGGGTGGGCTATTAGCGCTTCAACAATGTGGGGCGCATCATCTGGTGCATTGGAAATTGAATTGATGACTCCAGGAGGAAACCCGGCATCATGCAAGGCTTCAATTACCAATGCATGTGTTTTGGGACAAATTTCCGATGTTTTCATGATCACGGTATTGCCACATGCGAGAGGTGTTGCGATTGACCGAACACCCAGAATAATAGGCGCATTCCACGGTGCTATCGCCAAAACAACCCCGGCCGGTTGCCGGACAGCCAGTGCTGTGGTCCCAGGCCGGTTCGACGGGATTATCTCCCCGATAATTTGTGTTGTTAAAGCGGCGGCCTCGAGCAACATATCGGCTGCCAGTCCGATATTGAACAATGCCCAGGCTTCAGTGGTACCGATTTCCGCTGCCATTGCGTCGACGATTTCACTGGTTCTTGCTTTTAAGGATTCAGACGCTTTCATCAATAATTTTCGGCGTTCGCCCGGAGAAGTGTTTGACCAGCCAGGAAAAGCGCCAGCAGCGGCGTCTGCTGCCCGTTCGACGTCTTCAATTTTTGCAGCTGCAGCTTTTGTAACAAGTTCCCCGGATACCGGATTGCAACGCTCAAAAAAACTGTCATCTTTGGAGCTGACAATTTCCCCGTTTATCAACATATTGGCGATTTGCATTTTCATCTCCCTGGATGTTCATTCGCTCGTGCAGATGCACCAAGAAATGTTTTTTTAATTGCATCATCATTCAGCAGCAACCGGGCAGCACCACTACCGACAATCTGACCGGCTTCCAGCAAATATCCAAAATCCACAAGTTGCAGACTGGCTTTGACATTTTGTTCAACGATCAGCATTGACATCCCGGTTTGACCAATTTTTTCAAGAGTAAGAAAAAGTTCCTGAACCAAAACAGGAGCAAGACCAAGGCTTGGTTCATCCAGTAGCAATAGATCCGGACAAGACATTAGCGCTCGCCCTATAGCCACCATCTGTTGTTCCCCCCCCGACATTGTGTGGACACCCTGTTTGCGTCTTTCAGCCAATTTGGGGAACATTGTATAAACCATGTCGGATTGTTGCTTTTCATTTCGCCTTGCACGGGGAGGAAAAGCACCAAGTGACAGATTTTCTTCAACAGTCATTTGCTCGAATATTCCCCGACCTTCGGGCACCAGAGCAATTCCCTGATTAACAATCTGATGTGGCTCCATGGCAAGTAAATCAAGCCCATTGAACGAAATTCGAGTTCCATTTTCGGGACAGCATGCTCCTCCAATTGCTTTGAGGAGTGTCGATTTTCCAGCGCCATTTGCTCCCAATATTACTGTGGAGATCCCGGTTTTCATTTCAAAATTAATGGAATTCAGAGCCAGATGCTTGCCATAGCGTACAGAAAGATTTTTGATTTCAAGCATCCGGAACTCCCAGATATGCCTGTATGACTTCAGGATTTTCCAAGGCAATAGCAGTTGCATCGTCTGCAATGATTCTGCCCGCATTCATCACGATGCATCGATGGCACAGCGCCCGAACAGCTTCCATAATATGTTCAACAAGAATAATTGTGGTTCCGGTGTCCTGCAGCGAATGAATGAGGTCAATTCCCTCGGTCAATTCAACAGGATTTAATCCGGCAAGCCATTCATCCAGCAATAATACATCCGGGTTTGTAGCAAGCGCTCTTGCAAGCTCCAGACGTTTTTGATCGATATATGTAAGGCTCGAAACATCCTCGTTTGCACGATCACCCAAACCCACAAATTTTAGTTCTTGTAATGCGCGATCCTTTGCCTCCTGGCCCCAAAGTTTCTCTTTGCCAAATGCCAGGGCTGCAATTACGTTTTCGGAAACCGAGAGTGAAGGTAGACAGCGTACCAGCTGAAAAGTACGGGCGATGCCCCGGTGTGCAATTTGATTTGGTGACAGCCCGGATATTCTGGATCCATTCAGACTAATTAATCCGGAGGTCGGCTTCAGAGCACCCGAGATCATGTTCAAAAGTGTGGTTTTCCCTGAACCATTGGGCCCCAACAGACCCAGAGTTTCTCCGTTACTAACCGAAAAACTGACACCATCCACAGCCACAAGGCCGCTAAAATGCCTTACCACATTCTGAAAGTCCAACAGATGGATCATGCTGTTTCTCTTTTGGACGGGATTGTTTTGGATGATTTTTTTAGTCTTCGCACAAGGATTTTTTTTATGAATTCCAGCACTCCATTTGGAACAAAAAACACAATGGTAATGAATAGAAAACCAAGAATAATTGAGTAGTGGTTCGGAAAATGGGTTGATAGCCATTCAAACAACATAAACAGGGTTACTGCGCCAATCAGAGGGCCCCATAATTGCCTGGATCCTCCAAGTAGCGCCATGATCAGGGTCATGAATGAAAGCGTCGGATTAAATACGATTGCGGGTTCAATATAGACCCATCGGGGTGCTTGTATCGCCCCAACCAGAGTGATTATCGTGGCGCTGATTGCAAATAGAAACAGCTTGGTACGAGCAAGGTTTATGCCGCAGTGTTGAGCGACAGTTTCATCATCACCAATAATTCTTAGAGCAAATCCGGATCGACTTTTGCTGACATAGGCAGCTGTCACCAAAGTAACGACTGCCAGGAAAAGCAATTGCCAATAGATATGGACTGGTTCAAGTGGCAGAAAAACATAGCGGCCGAGTGTTCCTGTTATATTGACCTCATACCAGGTTACCAACTGGCGGATTAGCTCGGCAAGCCCGAAGGTAAATATGACAAAATATACACCTGCCAAACGTAAAGTTGCCAGACCGACAACTAAAGATACAACCAGGCCAGTACCGGCTGCGGCCAGTAGAACCAACGGATATGGTAATACCTCCGATAGTACAGCAACGGTGTAGGCGCCGATGCCAAAAAAGGCCACGGTTGCCAGTGAAATATACCCGGTTGGACCAGAAAACATTGCCCAGGCTGTCGCAAGGATTATATATCCCATCAGACCAGTTAAAAGCTCGACACCATAAGGGCCTGCGACAAATGGAATGATAGAAAGTATCAATAAAACAATACCATAACTGACTATTTTAATCGAGTTGACGATGTTCATATTCCGGCTTTTCCAAAAAGTCCGGTTGGACGGACCAGCAGTACGACTAGAAATATGGCGTATGTGGCTGCGAGAGTGAGGCCTGGATCAATGTAGGTTGATACAAACGTTTCCACGATTCCCAAAAGTAATCCGGCGCAGAGGGCACCAAGAGGATTTCCGGCTCCACCCAGAATAACAACCACCAGTGCTTTCATCGTAAACGCGACACCGGAAGTCGCGGTAAATGTTTGGTACATCGACAATACAACACCGGCAGATGCAGCAAGTGCTCCGCCAAGCGCAAAAGCCATACGTGATGTCTTGTTGACATCAATACCGACAAGTAGCGCGTTTTCGGGTCGCGTGGAAACAGCACGAAGTGCGACACCCCGTCGTGTGAAAGTCACGAAATAATAAAGCGCTCCGCCGAGCAATACAGTCAGACCGAACGCCAGCACACGGTTTGCCGCGATTGTCACACCCAGTACGTCTACAGGTGTATTGAGGTACGTATAGCCGGTAAAATTGCCACCGAATATGACAAGCAATAATCCCTGCAGGGCAAACATCAATCCGAAAGTCGCCAGAATTGTATCAACTTCCAGCCGGGCGCGTGAACCGGATCGTTTGACCAGCGGTCGCATCATAATTGCATAGATAACCCAGGACAGAAAATAACCGGCAGGCATGGCTACAATCAAGGTCAGAACAGGATTGATACCGATGCTGGAATACAAAACAAAGGCAGCGAAGGACGCAACAATGACAATCTCGCCATATGCAAGGTTCATGATGCGAGCGAGGCCGTATTGAACAGTTAGCCCCAGAGCTACAAGAGCATAAATGCTACCGAGCATGACACCGAGTAATAGAGTTGAGATAAACATAATTGGCCCTTCGCCAGCGCGATCTATTTATTCCAGACCGGTTTGGGAATTACAGGTTGTCCCGCTCCATCGCGATCTGTTGGAGCAAGAGCGACGAAACTGCCTTTTTGCCACTGTCCAATCCACCAGAGATTTCGC
>JAESRR010000161.1 GCA_016764535.1 Cohaesibacteraceae bacterium
GGCGAGCTGGATTATCTTGATGAGGGCACGCTTTCACAGGCGATGAAAAGTCGCACAGATTTTCAGTAATCAACTCTATGCGGGTGGAACCGGTCCTGACCCTGGATAGAGCCGGAACTGGAATTCTATTCTCCAGCCAACATTTCTTCCTGCCTGGTTTCTGTTGTTTCCAATGGTATTTTTTCAGTATCAAGGTCTTGTCCGGTCTCGCTGATCGCCACGATTGGTGAGGATTTTTGATCAGGGAGGGTTTCGACATCCCGTAATTTTCGGCCCATGGAACGTGTTCTGACCTGAACGACTTCTACATCTTTTGATGCCTGCTCAAGCCGCTTGTGTAGTTTATCCAATGCGCCGCCAAATTTGCTAAACTCGGTTTTGACACCGGCGAGTACCTGCCAGACTTCTGTTGAGCGTTTTTGCAAAGCCATGGTTCGAAATCCCATTTGCAAACTGGACAGGATTGCTGTGAATGTCGTTGGGCCTGCGACGACGATGCGATAAGAGCGCTGCAACTCCTCAATAAGACCAGCGCGCCGTGCAATCTCTGCGTAAAGACCTTCTGTTGGTAAAAACAGGATTCCGAAATCTGTTGTATGTGGCGGGGATATGTATTTTTCAGCGATATCTTTTGCAAAGCTGCGCACACTGCGTTCAAGTCCTTTGGATGCGGCTTCGATAGCCTTTTTATCGGCAATTTCTGCGGCATCTACCAGACGCTGGTAATCTTCCTGAGGGAATTTTGCATCAATGGGCAAATAAACAATTGTGCTTGAATCGTCAGACGCGGGAATGCGCACCGCAAATTCCACCCTTTGATTACTGTCAGGAACGACCGCGACGTTTTCCTCATATTGCGCTTGTGTGAGGATTTCGCTCAAAAGTGTACCAAGTTGCACTTCACCCCAACCGCCCCGGGTTTTAACGTTGGTGAGAACCCGCTTTAGATCTCCAACTCCGGTTGCGAGGGTTTTCATTTCACCCAGACCCTGGTGCACTTGTTCAAGACGTTCACTGACTGTTTTAAAGCTTTCACCCAGACGTTTTTCCAACGTGCTTTGAAGCTTCTCATCCACAGTGACGCGCATTTCTTCCAGTTTTTTGGAATTTTCGATCCGCAATTCATTCAACTTGGTATCAAGCAGGTTTTGTAAATGCGCCTGTTTGGTTTCCAGTGTTTGATTGACTTTGCCAAGGCTTTCTATGGTGTCCTTGCGCACGGCATTGAGTTTTTCATCAAGCTGTTTACGAAATGATTCGATGCTGTTTTGCTGGGATTCTGCAAGCAAATGAATACGCTGTGCTGAATGAGCGAGACCCTTGTCGAGTGTTTGGGAAAAGGTCGCCAGTCTTTCCTTTTGCACTTCTCCCGCTTCATGCATGCGTTTTGCTGTGGCGAGTTCAAATCCGTTAATCCGCTCGGCAAGTTCAGACTTGAGTATTTTGTGGGCGTTCTGGGTTTCGTCTCTTGCCTGACCCATTTGCATCATCAATGCGTTTTGTCGCTCTGTCTGGCGTATCTGATAATCACCAAGACTGGATTGCATGGACCCCAATGCGTCATGAGCGGTCTTGTTCCAGGCGGCCATAATTTTCATTTGTTCAGTCATTGCATTTACGTGGTTACCAAACCGGGTTTGAAAACCGTGTAAACGCAGGTAGCTGACCAGCGCAATGATGCATGAGAAGATACAAAATCCGGCGCCAGTCAAAAGGATGTCGCGTACAGTTACAGAAGTGGTGCCGACCACGAGGACAATTTGTTCCATATTTTACCTTACTGCGGTCAGATTCGATTCGCACGTTAATAGAACAAAACAGGATTTAATACAAAACACCTGAATGTAGCAAACCAGGTGATTGACCCGCTACCGGCAATCCCCTATCCAGTCGCCATGGCAATTCTTGATATTGTAAAAATTCCTGATGAAGTATTGCGCAAGGTTGCGCGACCAGTGGATCAGATTGATAAAAAACTACGCAGCTTTCTGGATGATATGCTGGATACAATGTATGACGCTCCCGGTATTGGCCTTGCTGCACCGCAGGTTGGGGTGTTGTTACGTGTTGTGACGATCGATTGTGCGGGTGAAGATGAAGACCCGACGCCCCTTTGTTTTGTTAACCCGAAAATTGTGTCGGTCTCAGAAGAATTGTCTGTTTACAGCGAAGGATGCCTTTCGATTCCTGAATTCTATGCCGATGTTGAGCGCCCCGTCAGTTGTGGTGTTAAATATCAGGACAGGAATGGTGTGGATCGGGAACTTCTATGCGAGGGTCTGCTCGCGACGTGTATTCAACATGAAATTGATCATTTGGACGGTGTGTTGTTTATCGATTATATCTCGCGTTTGAAGCGCGAACGCATCATGAAAAAATTCATCAAACTGGCGAAACTCTCGGACGCGTCCTGAAGACCAAACGGAATAAATGTCATGCGCATCGTGTTTATGGGAACTCCCGACTTCTCCGTTTCGGTTTTGATGGAAATCATCGGCCATGGACATGAAGTTGTGGCGGTTTATTCTCAGCCACCACGTCCGGCAGGTCGTGGAATGGAAGAGCGCAAATCTCCCGTACATGTTCAGGCAGAGGCTTTTGATATCCCGGTCTATACACCTAAAAACCTGAAGGGCGAAGCGGAGCAGTTCGAATTTGCGGCCCATGATGCAGATGTTGCAGTCGTTGTTGCATATGGCCTGTTACTGCCCCAGGCAATACTGGATGCACCGGCAAACGGATGTCTTAACCTGCATGCGTCGCTTTTGCCGCGGTGGCGTGGTGCAGCACCGATACAACGGGCGATTATGGCTGGCGATAGTCAGACCGGTGTTGAAGTCATGCGGATGGATGCTGGTCTGGATACCGGTTATATTTGCCTTGCCGAGCGCCTTGATATCGCCCCCGACGTAACCGCTGGTGATTTGCATGATCAGTTATGTGTGCTTGGTGCGGATTTGATCGGGCGTGCACTGGCAGCCTTGTCGCGCGGGTCTCTGGATGGTGTTCCCCAATCTGAAGATGGTGTTGAATACGCCTCAAAAATTGACAAGGCGGAAGCCAGAATTAATTTTGATCGTCCGGCGATCGAAGTTCACAACCATATTCGTGGATTGTCTCCGTTTCCCGGTGCCTGGCTTGAAATGCGGATCAAGGGTAAAAAGCAGCGTGTTAAGTTACTGCGTTCAAAAGTGATTGATGATGTATCCAGGACGTTACCCGGTACGGTCTTGACGGATGATCTGGTGATTGCCTGCAGGGATGGTGCTGTCAAACTTGTGGAACTGCAACGCGCCGGAAAAGGACCGATGCGTAGCGCAGATTTTCAGCGTGGTGCCAATATTGCCATTGGTACGGTGATTGGTAATCCGGACCAGGTCAATGAAACGCTATAAACTTACAATTGAATATGCCGGAACCGGTTATTGTGGCTGGCAACGGCAACCAAATGCGGTGACGATCCAGCAAAGGATTGAAGAAGCCATCGCGAAATTTTCCGGCCAGAATGTCAGGATTTTTGGTGCGGGTCGTACTGATGCCGGCGTCCATGCAATCGGACAGGTTGCGCATATGGATCTGGATGGTGACTGGAAATGTCTCAAACTTCGTGAAGCCATAAATCACTTTCTAAAGACGGAGCAGGATCGCATCTCGATTTTGCTGGTCGAGAATGTTGATGATGAATTTGACGCGCGGTTTTCTGCGACCAGGCGGCATTACAAATATATCATACGCAATCGGCGCTCTCAGCTGACATTTGAGCGYGACCGTGTCTGGCACGTGTCACGTGAGCTTGATGTCAGTGTTATGCAGGATGCGGCTCAAAGATTGACCGGCCTGCATGATTTTACAACTTTCCGATCTGTTGATTGCCAGGCTAAATCGCCGGTTAAGACAATTGATCGACTGGACGTTGAGCGCAACGGTGAGTACATCACGATTTATGCTACTGCGCGCTCGTTCATGCACAATCAAATCAGATCCTTCGTTGGAACCATTGCCAAAGCTGGTGATGGTCGATGGACCGCCAATGATGTGGAGAAGGCGTTGATCGCCCGGGACCGCCTGGCTTGTGGTCCGGTTGCACCACCGGATGGTCTTTATTTCATAAAAGTTGATTATTGAACGTTTGTTCAACAATGTTTGTATAGAGTTGGGTAAAATCGTCCCGACGGCTGATTTGTGGTATTTCTTCGAATTCTAGTGCCGTTAATTGACCCGCTAATATTGCGATAAAATTTCTGGAATAACCCGCTTTTGAAAACAGTGTTAGTGACTGTTTTTGTTCGTTGTAACAAGCTGGATCAAAGCGAGTTTTGCCAACATCCGTCCCTGTTCCGGACCTCCCTCAACAAGGCCATTGGCCACAAGGCAATGAATGCCATGAACGGTTCCCAGAACCATCATGATATGTCGGTAATGCTCTGTGGCTGTCCAGCCCAGTATCAGGGCCAATTCGCGGGTCGTGGTTGTCGTAATCTCTATCAATTCCTTCGCCAAATCCGATACACCGGCATCTGAAGTCACGCCATCCTGCCCGAACATGGCATTGTATAAAACCGGTTGTTCCTGTGCAAAGTTCCAGATTGTCATGCCCAGTGCACCTATCGCGATGGCAGGGTTTTCATTCTGAATTCGAGCCGTGCCCGAGATTTTTTCAGAGAGCCTGGCATAGCCCCGATCAGCAACAGCACCGACCAGTGCATCGCGATTATCAAAGTGCTCATAAATGACCGGAACGCTGTATTCAATGATGCTGGCGATATCGCGCATACTTACACGGGTCCAGCCGTTGCGGGTTGCAAGATCGACCGCTGCATCAAGAATTGCTTTTCGGCGCGCAGCAAATGCACGGGCCTTCCGTTCGATGATTCCCATAACAATCCCATCTTGCCTAACAGTGGTAGAATGAATGGATTTGGCTGGATTTCAAGATCAAAACACGCGAAGATGGAATTTCTCATCTTCCAGGGGTTCTTGACATCCTGGCATTCGGAATCTAAATTAATCACAATACTGATTAAATTGAGTTTTCAATCTTGGCTTTACAACGCATTATCATTGTTGGCGGGGGAATCGGCGGTCTTGGTGTTGCGCTTGGGCTGGCGCGCGAAGGTGTTGCCAGTGTTGTCTGTGAGCAGATGGCAAGTTTTGGAGAAATCGGGGCTGGCATCCAGATCGCACCCAACGCATTCCACTGTTTTGATGCGCTCGGTA
The DNA here is from genome assembly GCA_016764535.1 of Cohaesibacteraceae bacterium. Lineage (GTDB taxonomy): Bacteria > Pseudomonadota > Alphaproteobacteria > Rhizobiales > Cohaesibacteraceae > JAESRR01. Next base: position 5,218 of record JAESRR010000161.1, read on the forward strand.
TCGGTGATGAAGCGCGAAATGTTGCCGTATATGTTGATAAATTACGTCTTATGTGTGCTGTTCGTGGTGATGAAATTTGTAACATTCCTCTCGAGGACGACTTTCGGACTTACTTCAAAAACCCCTATGCAGTTGTCCATCGGGCCGAACTTCATGATGTTCTGCTTAAAGCCTGCGCCGGGCATGGGTTAATTGAATTACACACCAGCCACAATGCGACAGGATATTCGCAAAGTGACGATGGTGTGGTGCTTCATCTGAAAGATCGACCGGATTTACACGGCACTGCAATGATTGGTGCGGACGGACTGCATTCAATTATTCGCAAGCAAATGCTCAATGATGGTGATCCTCGCGTGTCCGGTCATACAACATATCGTTCTGTGATCCCGACGGAAGATATGCCCGAAGATTTACGCTGGAATGCGGCAACACTCTGGGCCGGTCCCAAATGTCATATCGTTCATTACCCGCTTAAGGGCTGGAAATATTTTAATCTGGTAGTGACATGCCACAATGATGTCACCGAAGCTGTTGCAGGTAAACCTGTTGACCGGGAAATTGTGCGTCGCGGTTTTGATCACGTTCATGAGCGAGCACGAAAAATAATCGATCATGGGGCCAACTGGAAACTGTGGGTTTTGTGTGATCGTGAACCGAATGCAAGCTGGATTGACGGGCGAGTTGCGCTTCTTGGTGATGCTGCGCATCCAATGTTGCAATATTTTGCGCAAGGCGCCTGCATGGCTTTGGAAGACGGAGTTTGTCTTTCCCGGATAATTGGCAAGGCGGGTATCAGCAATTCAGCCCTCTTGGCCTATCGGGACAAAAGATTTGCAAGGACAGCAAAGGTGCAAACCATGTCGAGGTTAATTGGTGACATGATCTATCATCCTGCTGGCGGTGATGCTGCAATGCGGGATGCAATTATGGGGGCGAAATCTCCGGCGGACTGGAATGAAACGCTTAAATGGATTTATGGCGGCGCTCTTGATCATGCGATTTAATGAGAATGACGGGATAGAATAGATGGCAAATACACCAGCAGAGACTCCGGAAAGACTGGCTTTTTATAATCGGATCGATCGTCAGAACCTGACACCCCTTTGGTCTGTGATGAATAGTCTGGTTACTCCTCAACCAAAATCGGGATGTGTGCCATTTGGTTGGCGATTTACCGACATTCGCGAGGCCATGCTTGAAGCCGGGACTTTGATTTCGGCGCAGGAGGCCGAACGGCGGGTTCTTATTCTTGAAAATCCTGGTTTGCGAGGCCAATCCCGTATCACGACATCGCTTTATGCCGGTGTTCAGCTGGTTCTCCCGGGTGAAGTTGCTCCCGCGCATCGGCATACGCAATCCGCCCTGCGTTTTGTATTGGAAGGATCAGGGGCACATACCTCGGTGAACGGGGAAAGAACGGTGATGCAATTCGGTGATTTTGTCATCACGCCACAAATGTCCTGGCATGATCATGGCAACGAGACCGATGCGCCAATGTTCTGGCTGGATGGTCTTGATATCCCGCTTGTGTCTTTTCTGGATTGTTCGTTTTCAGAAAGTCTTGGGCAGGAAGAACAGATTGTAACACGCACCACCGGCCAGTCATGGGCAGAATTTGGCAATAATATGCTGCCGGTCAATGCTGATCAAAGCGGTGTTGTTTCTCCCATATTCAATTATCCCTACGAGCAGGCACGCCAGTCGCTTGATGTCTTGCAAAAAGGTGGTGATCCAGATCTGTGTGAGGGCTGGAAGCTGCGTTATTCCAATCCGTTGAATGGCGGGTATGCCATGCCAACCATGGCGGCATTTATTCAATTATTGCCCAAAGGCAAAACATTGCTCCGACGTGCGACAGACGCAACAATTTATGTTTGCACGCAGGGAAGTGGTGAGACCACCATCGGTGATGTGRTTATTCCATGGAGCAAGCGGGACATATTTGTMGTGCCCTCATGGGCCCCGGTTATTCACAATGTTTTTGACGAGGCGATTTTGTTTTCATATTCAGATCGCGTGGTACAGGAAAAACTGGGTCTGTGGCGCGAACAGCGCGGAAATATTTGATATTGCACCAGAGATCTCTCTGCTAAAGGAAGTCGCATGAGTTATGTATTTGAACCGGCGGAACACGCCAGTGTTGCAGTAGCCGGGTCTGACGCACGGTTTCCGGTCAGACGGATTTTTTGTGTGGGGCGAAATTACGCAGCACATGCAAGGGAAATGGGACATGATCCCGATCGGGAAGCACCGTTCTTTTTCACCAAACCGTGCGATGCGGTAGTTGACGATGGGCAGACGATAGCTTACCCGCCGGAAACGGAAAATTTTCACTTTGAAGCGGAACTGGTCGTGGCGATCGGCAAAGGTGGTCACGATATCGCCGAAGCAGATGCCAATGATCATATCTGGGGTTATGCAGTCGGCAATGATTTGACCCGCCGTGATTTGCAGGGCATTGCAAAGGACAAGGGCCGTCCGTGGGACTGGGGCAAGGCGTTTGATAATTCTGCAATTTGTGGACCGGTGCATCCAGCGACGCAAACCGGGTATCTTGAAACTGGTTCAATCTCGCTCACTGTCAATGGCGATACAAAACAGGATGCCGACCTGGCTGACCTGATCTGGTCAGTGCGGGAAGTCATCACGATCCTGTCCCGTTCAATGAAGTTGTGTCCGGGCGATTTGATTTATACCGGGACTCCTGCCGGCGTCGGGCCTCTGGTTGCCGGTGATGTTTGTGTCGTGTCTATCGCCGGACTTGGCAGTGTTACAACAACCATCGGTCCGCGAGATTCTTTGTAGTTTGGAAATCAGGATAATTATGATGTTCTTTGGGGTTGTCATCCCGGTTTTCCGGGGATTAGCTGTGTGACGCAAGCTGGCAATTATTTTGCAGGGATGCCGGGACATCTGCTCCGGCGTTGTCATCAAATATCTGTAGCGATATTTCTGGAAGAGTGTGGTGAATTTGATCTGACGCCATTGCAATATTCAGTTCTTTCATCCCTTAAATATGACGGTGTTCAGGATCAAATCACCATTGGTGGTCATACAGCTCTGGATCGTACAACAGTTGCGGTTGTTATTGAAAATCTGGAGAAGCGCGGGCTGCTGGAGCGGCAACAATCAGAGCGTGACAGACGTTCAAAGATCGTCCGAATTACGCCTTCCGGGCTGGAAATAATCGAAAATGTTGCCGTGGGCGTCCAACAAACCCAGCAGCGCATGCTTGAGCCACTATCAGAATCCGAGGCCGTTTTATTACTGGATCTCTTGCAAAAAATGGCTGACGGCAACAATGCCAGGAGCCGGGCACCGCAGAGAACAAGGCGGAAGTAGCTTGATTTTACGTTACCCGGGAATATTTTGCGGGGCTTGTTGCATGATCGATTTAAATTGATCCCGTGCGTTTCAGGCAAAGAACAGGCCATCTGCTATTTTATTGCCAAACTGTGTGTCTACAACACAATCAGGCAACGTCGCGACGTATGGATGACCCAAACCAGGCGCGTTCACTTTCCACCGTTTGATGTATTATAAAGCGTTTTCTTTGGGCCTTGTGATGGCAAGTACAAATGCTGTTGCACCTAACAGGGCCGTGCCTATGAGCGCGATTGGGATGGCGTCTGCGCCACCAATTGTCCACAGAAAGCCTCCAACCAGCGGCGCCAGCGCATATCCCGTTGTGACGATGATTGCGCTGGCTCCTGAAATGGCCCCAAAATTCGATGGGCCGAAAAGTGACGCCGTCACGACAGGTCGCGCAATCGTCATAACACCGGCAGCGGTTCCCTGTAAAAACGGTATCAGTAAAAACGCACCAAATATAAACTCGCCACTTATCAGACAGACAGCTGACAGTAGCAGGAAAGCATAGCAAATTATGGCCGAGACATTAATGGAAACCCGGTGTTCCGCCAGCGTTATTGTCAGGCGACCAATGACTTGCATGGGTCCAATCAGGGAAATGAGGAGAAGGGCAGTTTCTGCCGGTACTTTCCGCACATCCATCAGGGGTAAAAAGAAGTTGATCAAAATACCGTGGTTGAGGGTGATAGCGGCAAATGCAATGGCAATGAACCAGAATTCAGGACGGCGCATCGCCTGCCACAGCCGCAGATCTGTGGGTTTTGATCTCACCGGAACTTTTGCTGTATTTGGCTGCGAGCGTGTTCCGAGCCAAAAAAGTGGTACTGCGATAAATGCGATCAGGAAAGAGAATGTCCAGAGGCTCACGCGCCARTCGTAAGCTGTAGCCAAAAAATGGTTYAACGGGAATGACAGGGTGCTGGCAAACCCYGCGACCAGGGTGATGCGCGTTATGGCAGGTTTGGCYYTTTGGCCATGGAGGTAAACAACGAAGGCAAAACAGGGTTCGTAAAAACACCCGGCCATGGAAAGGCCAATGAGGGACCATATCGCCAGAAAACTGATGTGTGTTTCAACAAACGGGACGCATGCAATCAGAACAGCACCAAACCCGGCAGATACCGGCAGCACAATTCGTCCATATCCACGGTCGATCAGGCGGCCAATAATCGGGGCGAAAAGCGCAGAAACAATCAGCGCAAGTGTGAGTGCAAATGCGAGTTCGATCTTTGACCAGCCGAACTCTGCTTCCCAGAATGTAAAAAGCGCGGGGAAACTATAGAACATTCCCGCCCAGACAATTGTTTGGGCAAAAGCCAGCAACCAGGTCTGTTTTTGCCCGATATTTTGGGTCGAGTTTTGGTTGTTTCTTGCGGGTTGATGCAATGCAGCTCTTTCTGGAATATCGGGATGACCGGGCCATTTATAGCATTATCTGTTTATGCTCTTTTTCGAAAGGCTGCCCGATCGAGAGTACCCGGCGAGTACGCTATTTCAGAATTCTTCCTGGGTATGCCGACATACTTTTGAGAAATTTGTGCAGAATTGTCTCATCGGGGATTGTTGCCTGACAACTATCTCCGGGGGCTGTATGGTAAATATACATGCTGGAGGAGAATTATGTTGTCTTGGTTTAAGCTCAAGCCACCCGGTTGGCTCTATGTTGTTTTTGCAATGAGCGCATTTGTCTGGATAGTGCGATCCTTTATCAATCCAGAATTCTTTTTTACGACCGCATTCTATATCGCTGTCCCTTTTGTGGGTGCGGCCCTTTTGCACCAGATTGTGCCTCGAACTGATGACGTCACGTTTTTTCGTCAATGTGTTAATCATTATCGTGATGCAACTTTGCTGATACTGGGCTTATCGGGTCTGTTTATGGAAGGATTTATCTGCATATTATTTGCAGCTCCAATTGTTTATGTTGCCATGGCATTTGGGTTTATTTTTAGTCACAGCCTTAGACAATGGAAAAAAAGTCGCAATACAACTTTGCAAGCAGTAATTTTGCCGGTTTTGGTTTTGGTAATGTCACTGGAAGGCGTCAGTCCGTCAACAACCTGGCAGCGTGAACAGTCAGCGAGCTATACAACGATTTTTGACGCGGATATTGAAACACTCAAGGCAAACATGGCGCGCCCCATTCAATTTGATATGGATAGGCACTGGTTAATTTCAGTGTTTCCAATGCCTCAGCGTGTGCAGGCGGGTTCATTGATGCCAGGCGATGTGCACAGCCTGGATTTTGTTTATAAAAGATGGTTCTGGACAAATATTCATACTGGCAAACTGGATATACGGATTGATGCTGTCGGTCGTGATTTTGTTGAAACAACAATTGTGCGCAATGATAGTTACCTCGCCAGCTATCTGAACATCAAGGGAACGCGAGTCCAGTTTGACGAACTTGATGACGGGCGAACCAAAATAAGCCTATCGGTGAACTATGATCGCACACTCGATCCGGTCTGGTATTTTGGCCCGATACAATCATTTGCGATGGAAAAGGCCGCTCAATATTTGTTGAAAACGATTATTACAAGGCAGGCCGGTTATGGATGATACCAGCCTGTTTCATCGGATAGATTTTGCCAACAATGTRGATGCAGTATCGGGTATTGTGCGCTGGARCCCGCTGAARTCKAYCTGGTGGTTCGGYATGGCSCTCGGCTGGGTGATAATGGGTTCTTTGTATTTTTCCTGGAGCTCGGTCGCTGTATTTATCGGGTTTACCGCAACAACCCTGTGTCTTGGACATTCGCTTGGCATGCATCGTAAACTTATTCATGAAAGCTTTGAGTGCGTCCCCTGGCTTGAAAAAGTGATGATCTGGTGTGGGGTGCTGGTTGGACTTGGTGGTCCTTTTACCATGATGCACATGCATGATATGCGGGACTGGGCCCAACGCCAAAAAAATTGTCATCCATTTCTCTCACATCAGAGCAGCATGACAAAGGATTTTTGGTGGCAATTACATTGTAAATTGCATCTGGTGTACCCGCCAAATTATCATTTGCCATCAAAAATTGCGAAAGACCGGTTCTATCAATTTTTACAACAGACGTCGTTGCTACAGCAATTATTGCCAGGTGTCGTGTTTTATGTACTCGGGGGTTGGGGATGGGTTGCCTGGGGGATTTGCGGGCGTGTAACAATTTCGATTTTTGGCCATTGGCTGGTGGGGTATCATGCACATAATATAGGTAGTCGTGACTGGCACATAACCGGCGCAGCCGTGCAGGGATATAATGTTCCGGCGGCCCTACTATTTTCGTTTGGTGAATGTTGGCACAATAATCATCATGCGTTTCCGCAGTCAGCAAAGATGGGTTTGTATAAAGGACAGATTGATCCTGGATGGGTGGTCCTTAAAGGACTAATGCGGCTAGGTCTGGTTTACAATGTAAAGCAACCCAAGGACTTGCCAAAGCGTCCGGAACTCTCGCGAATTTCATAATTTCGTTTTTGTGCGTAAATAGTCGCAGCAATCCCCAACCCCGATAAGGGTGCCGGTAATGATCAGAAGAAGAGCCGGGTTTTACATGAATTGGAATTCGTGCAGTTTGATGAAATGCCTGAATGCTGGACAACTGCAAGGGTTTATTGAAGTTTCACTAAAACAGGTTTTGAATTTGAATTTTTGCAACAAGTCCGACAAGAAAATCGACAAGGGTCAATCCAAATGCAACCCACCAGGTTGATTGCAAGGCACCTTTGATCAGCACTGTTGATACCGCGAAACTCATGAGCAAAGCCGATAACAGGCTCATACCCGTCATTGCCGGAGTGAATACTTCACTGATTGAAAGCAAGTGTGCAGGTAAAAAGATCGCCAGTAGAATAATCTGGGTCCAGTTACGGGTTACAATCATCCGCCCATAACGATCATTAAACTTCAAAACATTGGAGATACCTGCGTAAAGCAGGGGAACAACGATCCAGTTTACGACGGCTACTCCGATGATAATCAAGAATAGCTTGATCGGAGATGTTTCATCGTCGGTTGTTAAAGCGGCGACAATGAATATCAAATAGGAAATTGGCTCAACAATAAAGGCAGCACGAAATGACCCCCAGAAACCCTTTGATGAGGCATCCAGTTTCTCAAGTGCATTTGAGTCTCCGGTAAGGAAACGTAACAGAATTAAAGTGTTGAAACGTGCTGTCTCAATCAGGTTCATACGCGGGCCACCATGGTTGGTATGAAAAAAGCGTCAGGCAGAAAAATAATTGCACAAAAACTGGAAATAAATTGCTTCCAGATTTACAAGATCGGCAATTTCAATGTGTTCGTCAATCTGGTGCATGGTTTGCCCCACAAGACCAAATTCGATAACCGGGCAGTAATCCTTGATGAATCTGGCGTCGGATGTGCCGCCGCCGGTTGAAAGTTCAGGTACATGTCCGGTAATTACTTCCACCGCGCGAGACATCTGAGTAATCAGGGTTTCGGCTCTGGTCAAAAATACCTGACTGACATCGGGCTCCATTTCAATCGTATATTGAAAATGCTCCGTGTCTCCGGCTTTGGCGATTTGTTCTTCAATCATGGTGGTCAATTTGTCTTTAGTCCAAAGATCATTGTAGCGGACGTTGAAGCGCGCGGATGCACTTTCGGGAATGATGTTCCATGCAGGATTGCCCACATCAATTGAGATAAATTCAAGATTTGTTGGCTGGAAAAATTCTGTACCCTGATCCAGTTCCCGGGCGCTGATTGTTGCGACAAGGCCTGCAAGTTCCGGTACAGGGTTTTTGGCTCGATGTGGATAGGCGACGTGGCCCTGAACGCCTTTGACTACAAGTGTGCCGGACTGGCTGCCCCGGCGTCCAACTTTGATGGCATCACCGAGTTTTTCGGGATTTGTCGGCTCGCCAACGATTGCGGCGTCAAATTTTTCACCTTTGTCTTTGGCCCAGTCCAGCAGCTTTTTGGTACCATTTATTGCCGGTCCTTCTTCATCGCCTGTTATCAACAAAGAGATACTGCCATTTGGTGCGCCAAATTCTTCAACAAATCGTCGGGCTGCGGCTGCAAAAGCAGCAACACCACCTTTCATATCCGAGGTGCCACGACCGAATAGTTTACCGCCTTCAATGTGTGCCGAAAATGGCGGGTGTGTCCAAAGAGTTTCATCCCCGGAAGGCACGACGTCTACATGCCCGCCGAAAGTTAAGTGAGGACCATCGCCGCCCGAAATCCTGATAAATGAATTTTCAATGTCTGGCGTATTTTTATCTTTGAAAACAATCCGCTCTGTACTGAACCCGGTACCGGATAAAAAATCATCGAGTACGTTGAGAACACCGGCTTCGTGCGGGGTGACACTGGGGCATCGAACCAGATCCTGCGTAAGGTCGATAACGGGATCAGTCATTGGAATTTCCTTGCAGATTATGTGTTCGAATTGCCCGCGTCATTCACGCAGACGAGTTTTTGGTTTCATGCGTTCCGGTGCAATATTAATTGGATGTATATCGGATTTGTCGATGGGTTGTGTTGCAACCTTGCGCTGACGGCTGCCCAGAATAAGTAAATCCGCAAAATATAAAGCCAGAATCGGAACGGACACCAAAATCACAGGAAAGAATTGAGAGAGCGTCACGTCGCAGGTAAAGGGCGAAAACATATGACTGATACCAAGCGCCACAAATGGCACCAGAAACACCAGTGTGTAGGCGCCGTGTCTGCGGCGATCTGCGACCCGTTTTTTAACCAACGATAACCACATCACCAGGAAGATGAAAATGGTCAGGGCGAGGGCGCCAAAATAGACTTTTCCCGTCATGATTTCCATATCCATAGAGCAAATGTAACCCTCGGAAATACGGAAAAAGAATATAAAAGGAAGGCACACCAGGATCAAAAGCACATGACCGATAATGAATTGCGCCCGGGATATTTTCCCCGAAAAATCAAGAAACATATGTTCGAAATTCATAGCAGGCTCTTTGGTTGGGCCCAGGGATTAAAAATCCTTGTGGAGCACCTGAATAAACGGACGGTTGATGCCGTCCGTTATGCGTGCAGCAACAGGGCTTGATCAAGCCCTAATATGTGAAGGTCGATTATTAACTGCGCAATAATTCGTTAATCGATGTTTTTGACCGGGTCTGTGCATCGACGCGCTTGACAATGACCGCGCAATAAAGCCCCGGTCCAGGTGAACCATCGGGCAATGGTTTGCCAGGCAGCGAGCCAGGGACAACTACTGAATATGCGGGGACTTCCCCGACAAATATTTCTCCGGTGTGACGGTCAACTATTTTTGTTGAAGCACCAATAAACACACCCATCGAAAGAACTGCGCCTTCACGAACGATTACGCCTTCGGCGACTTCCGAGCGGGCACCAATGAAGCAATTGTCTTCAATGATAACCGGTCCGGCCTGGAGTGGCTCGAGAACGCCGCCGATTCCTGCTCCACCCGAAATATGGACGTTTTTACCAATCTGCGCACATGAACCAACAGTAGCCCAGGTATCAATCATGGCTCCACTGTCAACATAGGCACCCAGATTAACGAACGAAGGCATAAGTATCACACCTGGCGCAATATACGCGGAGCGACGCACCGTGCAATTTGGAACGGCGCGAAAACCGGCTTCACGGAATTTATTTTCATCCCAGCCATCAAACTTGGAAGGTACCTTGTCCCACCAGCTTGCTTCGCCAGGGCCATTTTTGATGATGTCCATGTCATTGAGCCGAAATGATAATAGAACAGCCATTTTGAGCCATTGATTGACAGTCCAGTTTCCGTTTTGGCTTCTTTCTGCAACACGGGCTTCCCCGCTGTCCATCAGCAGCAGTGCCTGATTAACGGCGTCGCGTATTTCGCCCTGTGTATCAAGATTGATGTTATCGCGGTTCTCAAAAGCAGCTTCAATAATTGGCTGCAGAGATGACACAGGGACTTGGGTCATGAATGGCACTTTCATTAATAAAATACAGTAATGTTGCGCTGGACCATACTGTGATGGAACTTTGAGTCAATTGGCGTGAGCGCGCAATTTGCCGAAAAGTCCCGTCAATTTGCCGATAACCGGAATTAGTTACTACCGTCGGCCGAATTCCATTGATTGGTGTCAAGAATAGCCTGAAGGAACTGCGGGAGTGACGGTGTTACATATTCGACAAATTTTTCGTCCTGGCCGCTTGTCTCCCAACTGTCCTGGGGCTGCATAACCGACTTGCTGGAAGGCACAATCAATACGGTGCGCATTCCCATATCAAATGGCACTGACAGATTACGTGCAAGATCTTCAAAAAATGCGGCTTCGCCGGGTTTTATCCCCGTTTCATCCAGAAATTTTTCATAAGGGACCCGGTCTGGTTTGGGTATTAAATCTGCACGCACAATATCAAAAACATCACTGAACTGGTCAGTAATACCAAGCTGTTCGGTCACAGCAAGGGCATGCGGGACAGATCCATTGGTATAAATGTACTTCTTGCCCGGCAAGGCTTCTATTGCCTGTTTCAATACGGGGTCGAACTTCACCCATGAATGGTCAATGTCATGCACATAGTCGAGATAATCGTCGACGACGATGTCATGCTCGACCATCAATCCGCGCAGGGTTGTGCCATAGGTCTTGTAAAAATGCTTTTGTTTCAACGTTGCTTCATCGATAGGGATGTTTAGCACCCGGGCAACATAGGTCGATATTTTTACGTTAATCTGGGAGAAAAGATCTGCATCACGCGGATAGAGCGTGTTGTCGAGATCAAATATCCAGGCTTGCACATGAGAGAAACGCGTGAGGCCCTCGGTGCCAAAATTGTGTTGTCTTGTATCCATTTAAAAAATAATAACCAGGAAAATTGAAGGAAGTGTCACAGCTTGTTCACATCATGAAGACATGCTGATGCGAAAGTCGTCAAGATATATTCCAACAGGATGATGTTTTTGAAAACAACAAATTCCAGCCACAAACTGGTTTGTCATCGGGGCGCGCGCCTGACTGCACCTGAAAATACCTTAATCTCCATGCAAATGGCCCTAGAAGCCGGGGGGCATATTCTTGAATTCGATGTGCGTCAGTCCAGGGATGGTGTTCTGTATGTTCTGCATGATGAAAGTGTCGATCGTACTACAGATGGCTGCGGACTGATTGCTGAAATGGATGCTCGACAAATTGATGCACTGGATGCCGGGCGCTGGTTTGGCGATCAATTTGAAGGTCAGAGAGTGCCGCGGCTGGACGTTTTTCTGGATGCATTCAAAAATATCGTGGGATTTTATGTTGAGGTAAAACAGGCTGATTGTGAAAAGGTGGCTGATACCATCCGCGAAATTGGTGTGATGGACAAATGTTTTACCTGTTCGTTTGATCCACAAATGCGTTCCGGCATGCAAAAATTCGCACCTGAAATGGGCCATATGCTGCATTGGCGTACCGCTGGTTCAGTTGGCGTGGCGATAGGGGACCATGGTGCTACGATGGTAGAATTTCTCGAAGATGATTTGAACGCAAAAGATGTGGAGGCAGCACTGAATGCCGGGCTAATCGTACAAATGTTTTGCGACAAGCCTGATCCGGAAATTTATATGCGCGCACGGGATTATGGTGTTCAGCAATTCAATATGGATCATCTGAACCTGTTCAACGACCACATGTAATATCCGCCTTCAATATTTGGTATTCAGTTTTCAATAATATCATTTTCTATCTCTGGAATAACTTTTGTAAGGCAAGATTCCGGCTGCTCAAACAGGCCGGTTCGACGATTCGAAAACGTCATGGCAACCCGAATTGTCGATTTCACTATTCAGAAATCCGAATTCTGCAACCACATTTGACGCAATTATATGACACTAACGCGACGTAATATTTATAATAATTTCAAAAATTTGACCAAATAGTAAAAAATGGTAATATGTTTCGTCTTCCGGACACCCGGCTTGCCGGATTATATTGAACAACCCGGGAGAAACTTGCCAGAATACCCATGGACCGTTTGGGAGGACGATAATGAATAAATTTACTCGCCGTACCACGCTTGGCTTGTTAGCAGCCGCGCTTGGAAGTTCGGTATTGATGCCAGGTATGGCATTTGCGGGAACCATCAAGGTTGCCGGAATCTACACGCAACCCATTCAACAAAAATGGGATGCACGTTTGCATCAGGCGCTGGTTAAAGCCAAAGACGCCGGTGAAATTGAATATGGTTTTTCTGAAAAAGTTGCCAACACTGATTATATCCGCGTACTGCGTGAATATGCTGAAAGCGGCGTGCAACTGATCGTCGGTGAGGCTTTTGGTATTAGCCGTGAAGCACGCAAGGTTGCTGACGAATATCCAAATGTTGCGTTTTTGATGGGAGATCCATTCAAACCTCATGGGACAAATTTCGCAGTATTTGATAACTACATCCACGAGCCTTGTTATTTGATGGGCATGATTGCCGGTGCCAAAACCAAAACCGGTAAAATCGGCATGGTTGGCGGTTATCCAATTGGCGAAGTGAACCGTTTGTTCCATGCATTCATGAACGGTGCACGCTCAACTAATCCCGACGTTCAATTCAAAGTGACCTTTATTGGTTCCTGGTACGATCCTCCCAAGGCCAAGGAAGCTGCGTTTGCACAAATCGAGGCCGGAGTTGATGTTCTATATGCTGAACGCGCTGGCGTTGTTGATGCTGCYCGTGAAAAAGGCATCATCGCATTTGGCAATGTGAACGACATGAACAAGGAAGAAAACGGTACCGGTGTGGTTGTCACATCAGCRCTTTGGGATATGAGYAATGCTATTGCGCATGCMATYGCYCAGGTKAAAGCCGGATCTTTTRCTGCGGAMGATTATCGTGAGTGGACCATGATGGCAAAGGGTGGYGCAAGYCTTGCCCCTTATTATGAGTTTGAGGATAAAATTCCATCAGCTGTYAAAGACAARGTCGCSCAGCTGGAGAAAGATATCCTGTCYGGYGCATTTGTYGTGTCGATTAATGACGAAGAGCCRAAATCGACCTAYTGATWTTGATGCAGATTTAACTGGTGCTGCGGATGTTTTTCCGCGGCACTCATTYRTGCTTGATGCGCATTTTATTCCGAATGTGCGTTGTGGAGGTCGCTGAGACGTGGCTGTTCTTGAACTCAATTCCATCACCAAACGATTTGGATCACTGGTTGCCAACGCGCAAATAAGTATCAGCCTTGNAAAAGGCGAGGTGTTGGCCCTGCTGGGCGAAAATGGCGCTGGTAAAACCACGTTGATGAACATCCTGTTCGGTCATTATGTCGCCGACGAGGGCAACATCAAAGTTGACGGCAAACCATTGGTGCCAGGTTCAACACAGGCAGCAATTGATGCCGGAATTGGTATGGTACACCAGCATTTTACACTGGCTGAAAATCTCACAGTGCTCGACAACATCATTCTGGGAACAGAATCGCTTTGGTCAATGCGTCAGGACCGGTCAGCTGCCCGCGAAAAAATCGCTCAAATGAGCCAGGATTTTGGGCTGGTTGTCGACGCGGATAAAATGATCGGTGACCTCTCTGTCGGAGAGCGGCAACGAGTTGAAATTCTTAAAGCACTGTATCGAGATGCGCGGGTATTGATCCTTGACGAGCCAACCGCAGTTTTAACACCGCAGGAAGCGGATGAATTGTTTGAGACCCTGAGATCAATGACATCAAAGGGCCTCGCGATCATATTCATTTCCCATAAACTTCACGAAATTCTGGCGATTAGTCATCGGGTTGCAGTATTGCGACGTGGCGCGATGGTTGGAACTGTCGCAACCGTTGATGCAAGTCGGGAATCGCTTGCTGAAATGATGGTGGGCCGCAAGGTGTCGCGTCCCCGCGCCACAGTGATGGAACCTGGAAAACCGGTGCTTGAATTGTCGGATATTGTAGTCAAAAATGAGACAGGCCGACAGGTTCTGAGCAATGTGAGCCTGACAGTGCGGGCTCATGAAATTGTCGGGATCGCGGGTGTTGCGGGTAATGGCCAGTCAACTTTGGCCAATTTGATATCTGGTCTGGTGAAGCCGGTCTCGGGTTCCATGAAATTACACGATCAGTCCATTCTGGGATTGTCTCCGCGCCAGATTGTGGCGCGAGGTGTGGGACGAATACCAGAGGATCGTAATTCTGCCGGGGTGATCGGCGACATGGCGATTTGGGAAAATCTCATTAGTGAAGACCTGAAAAGCCCGGCTATTAGCTATGGTGGATTGTTTGTCAAAAAACAGGTAGCGCTGGATCGGGCGATACAATTGATCAAAGAATTTGACGTGCGTTGTGAAGGCCCGCTTGCAGAAACCAAATTGCTTTCGGGTGGTAATATCCAAAAACTTATTCTGGCGCGGGCGCTGTCTCCAAATCCTGGTTTCATACTTGCCAACCAACCTGTCCGCGGGCTGGATGAAGGTGCGATTGCCTATGTGCAGACCCGCTTGCTGGATGCACGCAAGTCTGGGGCGGGGATACTCTTGATATCTGAAGATCTGGATGAATTGTTGAGTTTGTGTGATCGGGTGGTGGTCGCTTTCCACGGAACATTAACCAGGAGTTTTTCCACCAAGGAAGTCAGTGTCACTGATATAGGGTTAATGATGGCAGGGCAAACGCCTGTAGAAGATGGAGTTTCCCATGCAACTTGAACTTCGCGAGAATGTATCTGTATTGCGGGTTGTCATGGCACCGGTTAGTGCAGTGTTCGCCTCTCTTTTGCTTGCATCAGTCCTGATAATCTGGGCAGGCGAACCTGTTTTTGCGTCCTATTTGCTTTTGTTCAAGGGCGCATTTGGATCGATGTTTGCGCTCAACGAAACGATCACCAGGTCAATTCCGTTAATGCTTACAGGGCTTGCTGTTGCAGTGGCATTCCGGGCAAAATTCTACAATATTGGTGCAGAAGGGCAGCTTTACTGCGGGGCGCTTGCTGTTACATATTTCGGGACAGGTTTGATCAATCTGCCACCCATATTGATGATCCCGATGCTTATTGTTCTGGGAGCTTTGGCGGGAGGGGCGGTTCTTATCGTTCCGGTACTTCTTAAAACCACACTCAAGGTAGATGAGGTTGTAACCACTCTGCTGCTCAATTTTGTCATATTGCTCTTTGTCAGTTTCCTGATCGAGGGTCCATGGAAAGATCCAATGTCCATGGGCTGGCCGCAGGCTGCGCCAGTGATTGACGAGGGTTTGCTTCCGGCCATTCTGGCAAAAGGCAGGTTGCATTATGGTCTGGCGATTGCCCTTGTTGCTTCGGTACTCATTTGGGCCCTGATGCGATTTACGACATGGGGATATGAAATACGGGCTGTTGGGCATAATCAGGATGCAGCACGGTTTGCCGGAATTAATGTTAAACTCACGGTGATCCGTACAGCTTTGATTTCCGGTGGCCTTGCGGGTCTTGCCGGGGTCTCCGAAGTCGCAGGTCTCAAGGGGTATCTGACGCTCGATCTGTCTCCCGGATTTGGATATACCGGAATTGCTGTTGCGATGCTTGCGGCATTACATCCGCTGGCAATCATCCCGTCCGCGCTGTTTCTTTCAGCTATCTATGTAGGTGCAGACTCCATGAGCCGGGGTGCTAATATACCGACCTATATCGCTGATGTGCTTGTCGGACTGTCGGTACTTTGCATTCTTGTATGTATGTTGCTGGTGCGCTTTCGAATTCGTAGATCGGGAGTTTCAACCTGATGATTGATCTTTTTGAAATATTTATGACTGCCGGATTCTGGGCCGCAACCATTCGTATCGTTAGCCCGCTGATATTTGGTACTCTGGGTGAACTGATTTGCGAGCGGGCCGGGGTGCTTAACCTGGGTATTGAAGGCATTATGACCATCGGAGCGATGTCCGGCTGGATGTGGGTGTATCAGGGCGGTGACCTATGGACCGGTATTATGTTTGCTGCTTTTGTCGGAGCACTGTTTGGGCTGATTCATTCCGGGTTTTCTGTTTACCTTGGGGTTTCACAGCATGTGACAGGTATTGGTCTGACTCTTTTTGCGTCTTCCCTGAGTTATTTCATTTTCAGAATGTTATTGCCGTCGGTAACCACGCCTCCCAAAATCGTACCGTTTCAGGTTGTTGATATTCCCTGGCTTTCTGATTTACCCTGGCTTGGGGAAGCCTTTTTTCACCAAACACCACTGACCTGGCTTGCATTCCTGTTTGTACCATTGGTCTGGTATGTCCTGTTCCGGACCCCTGTTGGACTTGCTGTTCGTATGGCTGGAGAGAATCCGGTCGCGGTCGAAGCACAGGGCATCAATGTTTTGGCAATACGCACCGGAGCTGTGATGGCAGGTAGCGCGCTGATGGCGATTGGTGGTGCGTTCATCACCATGTCGGCATTTGATGCGTTTTTCTTTGGCATGATCAACGGGCGCGGCTGGATTTGTGTAGCGTTGGTGATTTTTGCCAGCTGGCGACCAGGCAAAGCCCTGCTGGGTGCGATGTTATTTGCCGGTCTTGAGGCAATGCAGGTCCGGGCGCAACAGCAGGCCGGTGCGTTTATTCCCTATCAGTTTTTCCTGATGCTGCCGTATGTTCTTTCTATCGTTGCGATGATTATTATGGCCCGCAAGGCGCTCTACCCCCGAGCGTTGCTTGTTCCATTCAGACGTGGCGAGCGGGTCTAGTCAGGAGAGGTTGTCATGTTTGATATTATGATTACGGGAGCCTCACTTCCTGATGGCCGAAATGATGTTTCCATCGGTATTATCGATGGTAAAATCGTGGCACTGGGCGAGGATATAACCGGGGACGCCGGAGAAATCATTGCCTGTGAAGGTCAGCTTGTAAGCGCTCCCTTCATTGATCCACATTTTCATCTGGATTCAACGCTAAGTCTTGGAACCCCCCGCTTCAATGAAAGCGGTACCCTTCTGGAAGGGATTGCCTTGTGGGGCGAGCTAAAGCCAAACCTCACCATAGATGCGATCAAAAACCGGGCACGGGAACTGTTAAGCTGGTCGATAGCCAAAGGCACCCTTGCAGTTCGCAGTCATGTAGATGTGTGTGATCCGCGACTTCTCGCCGTTCAGGCGCTGGTTGAACTACGAGAGGAGCTATCGCCCTATATTGATATTCAACTGGTCGCTTTCCCGCAGGACGGCCTCTATCGGTCGCCGGGCAGTGAGGAAACATTGCTGCGCGCTCTGGATCTGGGCGTCGATGTTGTGGGGGGAATTCCGCATTTTGAACGCACGATGCAAGATGGCTCCCGTTCCATTACCCGATTGTGTGAAATTGCATCGGAACGCGGCTTGCTGGTGGATATGCATTGTGATGAAACGGATGATCCACTGTCGCGCCATATCGAGATGCTCGCATGCGAAACCCAAAGGCTGGGACTTGAAGGTCGGGTTGCCGGATCGCATCTGACATCCATGCATTCGATGGATAAYTATTATGTGTCCAAGCTTATTCCGTTGATTGCGGAAGCTGGAATTACRGCYATTCCCAATCCGCTYATYAACATCACGCTGCAGGGYAGACATGACACCTAYCCAAAGCGGCGCGGCATGACCCGGATACGGGAGYTGATTGCTGCCGGGGTGAATGTGGCGCTGGGRCATGATTGTGTRATGGAYCCCTGGTACAGCCTTGGTACCCATGACATGCTGGATGTTGCCAGTATGGCAATTCATGTTGGGCAAATGACCGGACGTGTGGAAATGCGGCAGATGTATCAGTCTGTTACSACCAACTCGGCCCGGGTWATGCATCTTGATCATATGGGGCTGGCGGTGGGGAAATCAGCTGATCTGGTTTTGTTGCAGGCAACAGATCCCATTGAAGCTATTCGCTTGCGGGCGACACGGTTGATNGTAATGCGCCGCGGCAAGGTGATCAGTAAAATGGYGCCCGCAATTGCCGAAGTGACACTTGGGGATCAGTCCCTGGTCGTGGATTTTCAAACAAAAGGCTAATTTCGCATTCTATCTTTGAATGCGGGTTCCGACACCACTTTCGACAAASAGTTCAAGCAGAACTGCATGTGCTTCCTTGCCATTGAGTATAACCACAGCCTCGACGCCATATTCCAAAGCYTCGATRCAATTTTCGACCTTGGGGATCATGCCTCCGGAAATGGTTCCRTCGGCGATCARYTTCYTYGCCTGGATAATTGTCATTTCGCGAATGAGTTCGCCATTACTGTCAAGAACACCATCAACATCTGTTAAAAAYAACAGCCGTTTGGCTTCCATTGCTCCGGCAATTGCCCCGGCAAAWGTRTCGGCGTTGATATTRTAKGTATTGCCGTCTTCTCCGGTAGCGACCGGMGCGATGACGGGKACCARATCWCCCATGGTRACCATATCGATMACWGTACGATCAACACGGCTTGGCTGGCCAACAAACCCCAGGTCAATTATTTTTTCGATATTGCTGTCAGGGTCGATAATTGAGCGCTTCAACTGCTCTGCATGCACCATATTGCCATCCTTGCCAGACAGGCCAATGGCTCTGCCGCCCTGGGCATTGATGCTTAGAACGATTTTTTTGTTGATGGATCCGGCAAGAACCATTTCAACAACTTCGACGGTCTCGGCGTCTGTGACCCTTAAACCATCCCGGAATTCACTTTTGATGCCAAGCTTTGCAAGCATGGCACCAATTTGTGGACCGCCTCCATGTACAACAATCGGGTTCACGCCAGATTGTTTGAGCAATACGATGTCGCGAGCGAATGCTTTGGCAAGCTCGGGATCACCCATCGCATGACCACCATATTTAATAACAACAGTTTCGCCATCATAACGCTGCATGTAAGGCAGGGCTTCGGATATTATCCGCGCCCGTTTGACGGATTCACTGCTGTTACCCATGGTTACAAGCCTTTTGCAAGTATGTACATTTCGGCACGCAGTTCAGGAATTCCGGTGCCTTTTTCCGAAGAAGTCGAGAGAAATACCGGATGGGCTGCTGGACGTTTAGCCAGTAATAATCGAGCCTTCTCAACGTATTCTTCAAATTCTTCTTTTTTCACCTTGTCGCGTTTGGTGAAAACCAGTTGGTAGGAAACAGCAGCCACATCAAGAACATCCATGATTTCGATGTCATTGGGTTTAACGCCATGGCGTCCATCGATGAGCATATACACACGGCGCAGGCAGGAACGGCCGCGCAGATAATCAAGGATTAGCCTGTTCCAGGAACTGATTGCAGTTTTGGAGGCGCGGGCGTAGCCGTAACCAGGCATGTCAGCAAGGCAGAAGGTTTCGTCTGCACGAAAGAAATTGACTTCGCGTGTGCGGCCTGGTGTTTTGGATGTCCGTGCCAGGTGGTTCTGGTGCGTCAGTGCGTTGATCAGGCTGGATTTTCCGACATTCGAGCGACCGGCAAACGCAACTTCAATGCCACTTATATCCGGCAGTGATTTTTCGTCGACAGCGCCCAGCTGGAAAACCCAGGATTGCGCAAAATATTTACGGGCGGCTTCTATCAGTGCCGGATCGTAGTCTTCCAGCGGTTTGATCATATTTGTTGTCATGTGCTGCTTCTATCGTTTCAGGCCTGATTGGCAAGAAAAAAGAACCGTGTCAGGAAAAAGGCCGACCCGGGGGCCGACCTTTTTAATGCTGGAACCGACGGAGGTTGTGGCCGTCAGGTTTTTTTCTTTTTACCAAATGTCTCCAGGATATTGCCAAGAATGTTCACATCAACGCCGTGGCGTCTCATGATGAAGCTCTGTTGCAGGATCGACAGGAAGTTATTCCACGCCCAGTAAATCACCAGACCAGCGGGGAAACTTGCCAGCATGAATGTAAATACCACCGGCATCCAGTTGAAGATCATTTGCTGCGTCGGATCTGTGGGTGCTGGATTCAGTTTCATCTGAATGAACATTGTTATGCCCATCAACAACGGCCAGATGCCAAGCATGAGGAGTTGTGGTGGTTCGAACGGAATGAGGCCAAACAGATTAAAGAGGCTCGTTGGATCGGGAGCTGAAAGATCCTGAATCCATCCAAAGAACGGAGCATGACGCATCTCGATAGTAACAAAGAGCACTTTGTAGAGTGAGAAAAACACCGGTATCTGGACAACGATGGGTAAACACCCGGCCAGTGGATTGATTTTTTCTTTCTTGTAAAGCTCCATCATCGCCTGCTGCTGGCGCTGTTTGTCATCGCCATGACGCTTGCGAATTTCTTCCATTTTAGGCTGGACTTTTTTCATCTTGCTCATGGAAGCATAGGATTTATTAGCCAGCGGGAAGAACAGGATTTTCACCCCGACGGTGACGATAAGAATAGCGACACCAAAATTGCCAATCAGGGCAAACAGATAGTCGATCGCTTTAAACAACGGCTTGGTGATGTAGTAGAACCAGCCCCAGTCAATCAAAAGATCAAATTTCTCAATGTCCAGATTGTCTGCATAACTCTGAAGCACATGCGTCTGTTTGGCGCCGGCAAAGAGACGTGTTTGAGCGGAATGAATTCCACCAGCGACGACAGTCACGCCATCGCCAAGGTAATCGACCTGATATGCGTCACGATTGCCAGGCATGCTATGACGATAGCTGGGTTGATATTGACCAACATTTGAAGGGACAAGCGCTGCTGCCCAATACTTGTCTGTTATACCAAGCCAACCGGTCGAGAGTTTGTCAAACTGAATAAGTTTGGCGTCGACCAGATCGTCATAATCAATTTCCTGAAGACTGTCTTTTTCGCCGAAGAAGCCGATGAGGCCTTCATGGAGAATATAAAAACCGGATGTTTCCGGTGTGCCGTGGCGTGAGATCAGACCATAGGGAAATAGCACAGCAGATGTTGATGTGCTGTTTGATACACTCTGATCAATGGTGAACATGAAGTTCTCATCAATCGCAATTTTGCGTTTGAATGTCAGGCCTTCCTGATTATCCCACACAAGTGTCACAGGTGCGACGTCGGTTAATTTTGAATTGCCCTCAACAGACCAGATAGAATCGTTATTTGGCAATTTGATATTCTGTCCGGCTCCGGCAACCCAGCCAAACTCCGCATAATACGGGAATTCGGTGCCTGCTGGTGAAAGTAGCAGAATATTGGGGCTCGTTAGATCAACTGTCTCATGATAATCGAGCAGTTTGAGATCATCGATCCGGGCACCCTTGAGRTTAATCGAGCCGCTAACGCGAGSTGTTTCAATGGTGATGCGTTCGGATTGTAACAGGGATGCCTGACGATTRAGTACCGAATTACTGCCGGGTATSGCAGATCCAGGYACGGCCGTRGTTGACGTWACCCCTGTCGTTGCACCCGCTCCGGGTTGAGGTATGCTCGACCCYGTCGATCCAGGTGTGATGGTGCCGCTATCAGCTGCAATTCTGTCAGCCTCGGCCAATGCTATTTCCTGCGCGGCGCGTTCCTTGTCGAGTTTTGGTTGCACGATTAGAAACTGCCAGCCGAGCAAAATGGCAAAGGACAGCACCATTGCGAGAATTAGATTTTTATTATCCTGCATCTGTTCTCAATCCGTTACGCAAAGCGGGTTAGGCTCTTTACGTTTTGTTCATTCGCCGAGAGGCGATTAGTGTTTTCGGCCGGAAGATGGCCGGTTCGATTTTTGTTTGCCGCCTTGCCCCTTGCGAAAACGGGGAGGTGGACTTTTGTAATCCGGATCGTGCGCCAGCTTCATGCCAGCCATAAAATCCGATAATAATCGTTCATAGGGTAGGGACAGAGCGGCATGGCGCCCGATCAACACATAATCATACCCGATATGCATATGGGCTTTACCAAGGTCGGCAACAACCGCGCGCAGACGTCTTTTTATGCGATTGCGCTGCGGGGAGTTACCGGTTTTCTTGGTTACAGTATAACCAATTCGCGGCGTTCCGGTTGCCTGGGTCGTTTTAATTGCCTGAAGCACGAAACCGCGGCGGGGGACTCGAAGGCCCTTCGCCACGGCTAAAAATTCGCCTCGTTTTTTAAGTCGGATTGTCGGCGAAGAACAGGTCATTCACCAGCTCCGGCTTGATAATCAGGCAGAAAGTTTTTTGCGGCCACGTGCACGGCGGCGCTGAATTACGTTGCGTCCACCAACAGTTGCCATGCGTGAGCGGAAACCGTGACGACGTTTGCGGACAATCCGGCTTGGTTGAAAAGTACGTTTCATGGATCACATCCACCTTGAAAAGGTGTTCTCTGTTAAATTAAAGTATATCTTGCGGATAGAGACCCCCGGGATCTCACGATAAACAGACTTATCCATCCATCCATATCCATTCGTTGCGCGCTTATAGGGTCAAGGAGGTTGAGAGTCAATTAATCTTCCTCATCTGATCACAGTTAGAAGTGCCCGGGGTTGTCTTATGGATATATGATTTTTTTTTGCAATCAGGAACACGGATGGCGCAGGTGAATTGACTGGAAATCCCGCATCACGGAACCGTGAAAGAACCGGGGCGTCATTATCAAATGGCGGTGAACTCCCTTATACCGGAGGAAAACCTTGCTACATTCAACAAGACAGCGGGTTCAGGGTTTTACAAATACGAATGCTGTCCTTTTTTGTTTATGGTTTTTGGCATATCACTGTGGAATTGCAAAATGATAGCTTCACCGCAAAACCTGAATTCAGAACAATCGGGAAAAGCAGGCATGATTAAACGCTGGATACCGCTTTTGTTGATTGCGGGGGTAACCATTTTCGGGTTGTTCCAGGGGTGGCACCAACATCTCTCATTTAGCAGTCTCATTCGTCACCGGGCGGAACTTGAGGCTTTTGTTTCCAACAATCTGGCTGTTGCCCTGCTTTCCTATGCAGTCATTTATGTTGTGGCTGTTGCATTGTCACTGCCTGGTGCCCTGTTCCTGACGCTTGCCGGTGGATTTATGTTTGGCTGGGCTCTGGGCGGTGTGGTCACAATATTTTCGGCGACCCTTGGCGCCATGATAATATTCCTTGTCGCAAAATCGGCTATGGGGGAAGCACTTAGAAACAAAGCGGGACCTTTTGTGAACAAACTTGCAGCAGGTTTTCAGGAAAATGCATTTAGTTATTTACTGTTTTTGCGGCTGGTACCTGTGTTTCCGTTCTGGCTGGTAAACCTGGCACCGGCTATGTTTGGAATGTCTTTGCGTCCCTATATGATTGGCACTTTTATCGGGATTATCCCCGGTACCTTTGCGTTTATTCTTGCCGGGTCCGGGCTGGAGGATGTTATTGCCAAACAGGAGACATCAAATTCCGGCTGTTTGCAGGGCGGAACCTGTGATTTTGATGTTTCATTGATTTTTACACCACAGTTGATCGCTGCAATGGTTGCGCTAAGCCTTGTCGCCCTTATTCCCGTTCTGGTAAAGAAGGTGCGGTCTGTTCGCGGTTGATCACCGAAATTGCTTAGAAATAAAAGAGAGAAAAATGGCAGAAATCCTGACTCCCGACATTTGTGTAATTGGTGGTGGTTCGGGCGGCCTTACAGTTGCTGCTGCTTCTGCTGCATTTGGGGTCGATGTTGTCCTCGTTGAAAAGGGTAAAATGGGTGGTGATTGTCTTAATTATGGCTGTGTACCCAGCAAAGCCTTGATAGCAGCGGGGCACGCGGCGCTAAACATCCGGAAAAGTGGCAGGTTTGGTGTGTCAGCGGGCGATCCGCAAATAAATTTTGGCAAGGTACAGGATCACGTAAACAGTGTGATTGAAGCGATAGCACCAAATGATTCAGTTGAAAGATTTGAAGGTCTTGGTGTGCGTGTTGTTGAAGCTGCCGGGTTCTTCCGGGACAAAAAAACCCTGATAGCCGGTGGCGTTGAGATCAAGGCAAGGCGATTTGTTATTGCCACCGGATCTTCAGCATCGATCCCGCCAATTCCTGGTCTGGAAGACGTGAAATTCCTCACCAACGAAACCATCTTTGATCAACGTCGCAAACCCGGGCATCTTGTGATTATCGGTGGCGGGCCCATCGGCATGGAGCTAGCTCAGGCATATCGACATCTGGGTGTGAAGGTTACAGTACTTGAGGCTTTTTCGGCGTTGTCGAAAGATGACCCGGAACACACAAAAATTGTGCTGGATGAAGTCAGGAAGGACGGCGTTGATCTTCGCGAAGGTGCCAAAATTTTGCGGATCGAAAAGAAGGGCGAAAAAGGCGCACGAATTGTTCTTGAAAACGAGGATGCTGATGGTGACGAGGAAACAATCGACGCCACGCATTTGTTGGTCGCTACCGGTCGCAAGCCCAATATTGAAAGTCTGGGGCTGGAAGAAGCAGGCATTGCCTATGAAGGCAGGGGAATTACCGTTAGTAAAAGTTTGCGTACTTCCAACCGGCGGGTCTATGCGATAGGTGATGTAACCGGTGGTCTTCAGTTTACCCATGTTGCGGGATATCACGCGGGTCTGGTTATCCGTTCAATCCTGTTTCGGATGAGGGCGCGGGAAAATCGGGATATTATTCCCTGGGTAACCTTCACCACACCTGAACTCGCGCATGTTGGCCTTTCCGAAAGTGTTGCTGCCGAACGTTTTGGTATAAAAAACATTCGGATACTGCGCTGGCCATTTTCGGAAAATGATCGTGCCCAGGCTGAACGAAAAACTTCCGGGCATATCAAGATTATCACCAGCAAAAAGGGCAAAATTCTTGGTGCCGGGATTGTTGGACATAATGCAGGTGATTTGATCAACATGTGGTCACTGGCCGTTTCAAGCGGCATGAACATCAAGGCGATGACCGGTTATGTTTCGCCATATCCAACTTTTGCGGAAATTGGTCGCCGGGCCGCTATTACCTATTATTCAACAAGTCTTGGCAATCCCTGGATAAAGCGCGCCTTGAATTTATTAAAAAAACTGGGCTAGATTGCCGTGATAATGTCGGGTCAGGATTTAGTCCGGCCTTGTAAATTGTGCATTGCAGTGTCCGGTTTTGGCCTTGTGTCTGACCGGATAGGGGAAACTGAATAAATGAGCAAAGCTTCACAAGAAGCAAGGACCACGACAATTTCCCGGGCACGATCTGGATTGTTTTATGGTCTGTCAGCCAAATTGTTATTGCTGACAATATCCTTCGTTATGATAAGCGAAATTCTTATTTATGTACCATCGGTTGCCAAATTCAGACGGGATTTTCTGTTCGATAAGCTTCGTATTTCCGCGGTTGCAGCTGATGTCCTGATGCATCCTGGCGATGGTGAGCTTGCAAACGCTGCAATAATGCGTGTTCTGGCACGTGCCCGGGTGCAAACGCTGGCAACACGCATGGGGAAACATAAACAATTGCTGGCGATGATTGATATGCCGCCACCGGTTTCCAATTTTGAGGATTTGCGAGACGTTACTCCGTTGCAATCGATCGTGGCGGCGTTTGATACCCTGATTAATGGTAACGGGCGCACCATGCGCATTGTTGGCAAGCCGCCCGAAGCCAAAGTTGTGCTGGAAATAGTTTTCGACGAAACAAGACTACGAAATCGTATGCTGGATTTTTCGGTCAATATTCTGCTTTTGTCACTGGTGATATCAATATTTACCGCTACCGCGGTCTATTTTAGTCTGCGTGCCTTGCTGGTTCGTCCGATTGTTCGAATGTCAAATAACATGGCACATTTTGCGGAAGATCCGGATGATTCAACACGGATTATCAAACCATCGGGACGTCGCGATGAGGTGGGTCTTGCGGAAATACGTCTTGCTGAAATGGAAGGCCAGATTGGTGATTTGTTTCATCAACAAAAACGATTGGCCGATCTCGGACTTGCAGTGAGCAAAATCAATCATGATCTGCGAAATATTCTGGCGTCGGCCCAGTTGTTTTCCGACCGGCTTTCGATGCTCAAGGATCCAACAGTACAACGGGTTGTGCCCAAATTAATTGGTGCTCTTGATCGTGCAACGGCATATTCCCAGGCAGTGATGTCCTACGGCAAGGCCCAGGAGGCCGAACCGGTGAGACGATTGGTAGCTCTGCGGGCATTGGTCGAGGAAGTTGCTGAATTTCTTAATCTTCCGGAGCACGACCGGATCACCTGGGAAAATAAAATCCCGGATGACGTCGAATTATATGCTGATCCAGAGCAATTGTTCCGGATTTTGATGAACGTTTGTCGCAACGCCAGCCAGGTGTTGGAAAACAGCAAGGATGCAACTCTTGTCTGCAAGCTTGCTGCCTCGATAGATCGAAGTGATGGCTGGTGTCGATTGGTAATTGAAGATACGGGTCCCGGTGTGCCTGTTATGGTGCGTGACAAACTGTTTATGGCTTTTCAGGCGTCTTCCAGTCAGGGCGGTACCGGTCTTGGTCTTGCCATATCAGCCGAATTGGTCAAGGCCCACGGCGGAACTATCAAGTTGCTCGATAAACAACCTGGCGCGCATTTTGAGATATGTCTGCCCGATCATCAACAGAACCCGGAATTGATGAGCGATGCTTGATCGAAAGGCATTTGACGCGTATTGCAGGGGCCTTGAAGGTACGACATCTATCGTGCAATGGGGCAATGCTTCTGTCTGGAAAATTGGTGGCAAAATATTCGCCATCTGTTCAAACTGGGGTGAGGATGTGCACGAGGCGATCAGTTTCAAATGTGGCGAAATGGCCTACCGAATGCTGATTGAAGAAGATGGCGTTTTTCCGGCACCCTATCTGGCCCGTGCCAAATGGGTTCAGGTACGCACCGATCAATGCCTGAGTGATGAAGATGTACGCGCCTACATAAATGCCGCATACGAGATCATTGCCGGAAAACTAACCCGGGCTGCACGCAGGGAACTGGGAATCGAACATCTTGCTCCGGCAAAAAAAGGTTAATATGCCGAACTGTCCGGTTGTTTCATACACAGGGCCGAGAAGCTTGTTTAAAAACAGACAAAAACCAGAATCCGGCTTGCCAATTGAACCGGGAGGCTATACGAAACGCTCACTCGCGGGGCAATGCTCCGAATGTAGCAGGCACCGGTAGCTCAGCTGGATAGAGCACCAGACTACGAATCTGGGGGTCAGGGGTTCGACTCCTCTCCGGTGCACCACTTCTCCCTTTATACGTTGTTGCACAGCGCTGTATGCAGACCAGACATGTGAGTGGTCACATAATTGGCTATGCATTTTTTTGTTGAGTGAACCAGCTGGCGATATGATCCATCACCATACGAACACGTTTTGGCTGATGCCGACCGGCAGGATAAACAATTTGCAGTTTTTGTAGCGATGGATTGAATTCCGACAGGATTGGTACAAGGGCCCCGGAACGCAGATCTTCAAATGCATCCCAGGTTGATTTAAAGGCTATGCCATGTCCGGCGCGGCACCACGTTCGAGCCAGTTCGCTGTCATCCACGATGCGGTTTCCCGATACACGCCAGGTTTTTAATTTGCCAGCAACACGGAACTTCCAGTCGCGGTCCACTTTATTTCCAAATCGCATTAATATGCAGTTGTGCATTTCCAAATCATCAGGATGTTGTGGTGTTCCGTATTTTTTAAGATATTGCGGTGAAGCAAGGACCAAGCGCTGATGTTTTCCAAGCCCTCTTGTACGTAGCGTACTGTCGGTGAGATCACCAAAACGGATTGCAAGATCAGCACCCTGCGCGACCAGATCAACCCATGCGTCGCTTAGTGAAAGTTCAAGTTTGATGTCCGGGTGTCTGGAAATGAAACTGTCCAGCAAAGGGGCAATCCGGTTGCGCCCAAGATCAACAGGAGCGCAAATATGGATGTTTCCTGATATCTGTTCTGATCCCAGCCTGATGCGGGATTCAAGCTCACCTGCTTCCGACAGGATACGTCTTGCCCCCTCCACAAGGGATCGGCCCTCTTCTGTCAGGCTGATTGAACGGGTTGTTCTTGTGAGCAGGCGTGCACCATAATGCGCTTCAAGTGCAACAAGGCGCTCGGATACTCTTGCAGGCGAGATGCCCAAATCCCGTGCGGCTGCTGCCATGGTGCCYTTTTCCACGATGCGCAAAAACAGGTCCATATTTTCAAGTAACATTMTCAAAWTCCATTATTCGACAATTCCGAATTATCAATTCGGATTATTGRTGATTATCAAGCKGTGCCGCAAGATCTATATCWCCACCAGATAACAATATTCTGGAGATACGCGATGAAAGCCGTGGGATTTACCCATTACCTTCCAATTGATGATCACAATTCGTTTCTCGATTTTGARYTRGWAAAACCGGTTGCAACGGGTCGTGATATACTGGTTTGTGTCAAAGCGGTGGCGGTTAATCCT
This sequence comes from Cohaesibacteraceae bacterium, assembly GCA_016764535.1. Classification (GTDB taxonomy): domain Bacteria; phylum Pseudomonadota; class Alphaproteobacteria; order Rhizobiales; family Cohaesibacteraceae; genus JAESRR01. The sequence continues at coordinate 33,755 of JAESRR010000161.1, forward strand.
GTCGATACCAAAGTCAGAGCKCCCAAAGAAGGTACGGAAAATCCGCCGCGGATCATTGGATATGATGCCAGTGGTGTGGTTGAAGCGGTTGGCCCGGATGTGACACTTTTCAAGACAGGTGATGAAGTCTGGTATGCTGGCGATCTTACCCGGTCGGGCAGCAATGCCGAATATCAGCTGGTGGATGAACGTATTGTTGGCCATAAACCGCAATCACAGTCTCACAGTGAGGCAGCGGCGCTACCTCTGACGACCATTACTGCATATGAGTCGTTTTTTACCCGGCTTGGCATTGATCGCAATGGCGCAAACCGYGGAGARAGCCTGTTGATCATCGGCGGTGCCGGTGGYGTTGGCTCGATTGGTATTCAACTGGCGAAACTGGCCGGTYTRCGTGTAATTGCSACGGCATCCCGTGYTGAAACMATCGCCTGGGTAAAGGAACTGGGTGCGGATGATGTGATCAACCACAGGGAAGACATGGTTGCACAGGTCCGGGGCCTGGGATTGCAATTTGTAGATCACATTGCGTTTTTCAATGGCATGGAACATTGGGAYCAGGCSGTKGAATTGATCCGGCCACAGGGCGGGATCGTYACYATTGATGCGACGCATCATCCCATGGCAATGGATATGATGAAAATCAAGGCCGCCAGTCTACACTGGGAAATGATGTTTACCCGGTCGAGGTTTGAAACACCGGATATGATCGYGCAACATGAATTGCTTTGCGAAGTCGCCAAAGACATTGATGCCGGGCATATTCGAACAACGGTGAATAATGTTCTGTCGCCGATAAATGCTGAAAATATGCGCAAAGCGCATGCGCTTGTCGAATCGGGGCAAGTGAAGGGAAAGATAGTTCTTGAGGGTTTTAAGAATCTTGCGACTGTCTAAATCATTAGTTCTCTATTTCCATCAACCTCACCCTTCCGGGGGGCTATTATGATTTGGTTGTACTTGATGCTTCGGATCAGAGACCAATCTGATTGAAACCATGTCCAAAAATCAGACCCTGAACCGGTCCGTTCGGGATGTAAAAACACACTGTCATCAATGATGTGACGTAAAATTTAGGCCGATCTTTGTTGCAAGGAGGTTCTTTCAATGTAAAGTTGAAGGAATACGCGTTGAAACCTGGTGAGAGCTTGTTGTGTTTGGGACTTTCTG
>JAESRR010000143.1 GCA_016764535.1 Cohaesibacteraceae bacterium
GAGCAGGAGCTCGAGAGGGCTTTAAAGCTGCTATCTCCCATGCTCGGGATTAATAATCGTAATTTAAAGACGTTTGAAATCTCGCTGGATACCAGTTTGACACTGGCGTCAATGGTTCCGAAGGATCGATTGTTAATAGGAGAAAGCGGTATTTTCTCCCCGCCTGATCTCGCGCTTCTTTCTGATGTCGGTATTCACACATTTCTTGTGGGTGAAAGTTTGATGCGCCAGGAAAATGTGGAAATGGCAACCCGCGCCCTATTGAACCGAAAGCAATAATTATGGGCAAGTCGATAAACACCACCAACATTGCCGAAGACAGATCCAGTCTCACTCATATTGATGCAGTCGGTACAGCACATATGGTGGATGTATCTGATAAAGCGATCACTTCTCGAATAGCAATTGCCTGCGGAGCTGTACGGATGAATTCAGCAACGCTTGATCTCATCGTCGCTGGAGATGCTAAAAAAGGTGATGTCATTGGCACAGCACGCATCGCCGGCATTATGGCTTCAAAACGCACACATGATTTAATCCCGTTGTGTCATCCTCTTGGTCTGACCAAAATTTCCGTAGATATTGAACCAGACACCCAATTGCCCGGACTACGTGTCACTGCAACAGCAAAAGTATCAGGTAAAACCGGTGTAGAGATGGAAGCCCTGACCGCGGTCAGTGTGTGTTGTCTCACCATTTACGATATGGCAAAAGCCGTTGATCGGGGTATGATTATTGAGAATATTCAGGTTATCGAGAAGGCCGGAGGAAAATCAGGACACTGGCATCGAGAAGTGAAATGAACAACATGCCTTCCCTGATGCCTGTGGCCGATGCACTCGATAAATTACTTGATCCGGTTAGCCGAAATTCCGTTGAACATGTGAATTTGCATATGGCGCTAAATCGCACTTTGGCCAGAGATATCGCTGCGCGCCGGGATCAACCTCCGTTTCCAGCATCAGCGATGGATGGCTACGCTGTGCGTGCTGTCGATATTGCATCTCCACCAAATACTCTTCGGGTGATTGGCGAGGCAGCGGCCGGTCATCATTATTCAGGTGAAGTAAAAACCGGAGAAGCTGTAAGAATATTTACCGGTGCACCCGTGCCTCCCGGGGCAGATACTATCCTCATCCAGGAAAACACATCGCTTGAAGGTCGGTTTGTCACAGCATTACAGGCAGAAACTGCGGGAAGATACGTTCGAAAACCCGGACTGGATTTCACAAATGGCGAGCAACTTCTGCAAAAGGGAGCTGTTCTCGATTATCGCGCGATCGCGATCGCCGCATCAATGAACCATGCTACACTTCCGGTTTTTCGCAAACCCAGGGTTGCCGTACTGGCAACCGGTGACGAGCTTGTTTTACCTGGCAGCAATCCCGGACCGGATCAAATTATAGCTTCCAATAGTTTTGGCATCGCAGCATTCGTGGAAAAGAATGGTGGCAAAACACTAGATCTTGGAATTGTTGCAGATAATGAATCTGATATCTCTGCTGCTATTTCTATGGCAAAACAACAAGGTGCCGATATTCTTGTCACCATCGGCGGGGCATCGGTGGGGGACCATGATCTGGTTCAGAAGGTACTAAGATCCTCAGGTATGGAGCTTGAGTTCTGGCGTATTGCAATGCGTCCCGGAAAACCACTCATTGCAGGTCAACTTGAAAACATGCGCGTCCTCGGCTTGCCGGGAAATCCGGTTTCAAGCCTTGTTTGCAGTGTTCTTTTTCTCGCTCCCCTGCTCCAAAAAATGTTGGGGCAAGAAGTAGTTCAACAAACGCAATCTGCCATACTTGGTGCAAACATTGCTAAAAATGACATACGGCAGGAATACCTTCGGGCAACTCTGGTACAAGATGCGTCGGGAAAAAGAACGGCAACTCCATTCAAACGACAGGATAGTTCAATCCTGTCGCTCTACCATAAGGCAGATTGCCTCATTATCAGACCGTCTCACGCAAAAGCGGCGACTTCAGGCGACAAATGTACCGTATTGATTCTTTGAGCAAACTAACTGGCTAATTGGTACGGAGCACAGTGTAGGAAACACAACCTTCCAAAACCGATTGGGGCTGTAAATCCATACATCCCGTGCCAATCCAACCTTTTTCATAAAGATTAAACGCATCAGTTGCGTGGCTAACTGGCTCAACACAAAAATAACTCTGGCCCCGGGGGGCATAAACACAAAGATGCCCAAACAGTGGGTCAGCCTCCATCTCCACTCTGAGATTTCGATCAGGCCAACTTATGGAAGCAGTACCGCTCCATCGGCTAAAAACAGCATGTAAGCCTTCAGCAACAATCTTGCCTGCTTTGAAACAGCCGATTGCTGGATGGTCCTCATTTCGGGCAATCGGCAAATGATCGTCATCCGTCTCATAAGCTGAATGTACTCCGGTCTGGATGTACGCACGATCCCGATGAGCAAAATAGGGGTGTAAACCAAGCCCGACCGGCATTACTTCCGCAGACGTGTTGGTTATTCGCAAAGTATGGACAAAACGTCCTTCCTCAAGGCGGAAAAATTGATCAGCCTTATAAGACCACGGCCATTCATCCGGTTGATGTTCAAATGATAAATGTAGTTTATTCGTGCTGCGGCTTTCTATTTGCCAGGATGTTTTCCAACCGTGTCCGTGTATCGCGTGGGGTGAACACTCTGCATCGGAAGGCAGGGAAATATTTTTACCGGCAGAAACAAACTTCCCGCCTCTAATCCGGTTTGAAAATGGCACAAGGGGAAATGATGCAAGTTCTGTTGGTTCAGCAGCATGATTTTGCCCGGAACGAAAGATCTCACAACCGTCACTTGTCATGAACGAGAATATTGACCCACCGTTTCGGGGCAATATCTCCAAAACCAAACCGCCGAATGTAAGAATTTCGGAAGACATTTATGGAAAACTCCAATTATCAAGGACCAGCGTCACCAATGAACTTCTGTTAACGCTCCGGTTACTGATTGCAGATAATCAATGGTTGCGGAACACAAGAAGAACATATACATTTGTTCGTGTTTTGTACCGAGTCGGTCTAACTGATTGGATCATACAATGTTGACACGCAAACAACACGAATTGTTGATGTTTATTCACGAGCGGCTGAAAGAGACCGGCGTCCCGCCATCATTTGATGAAATGAAGGATGCATTGGATCTTAAGTCAAAGTCGGGTATTCATCGATTGATTACCGCATTGGAAGAGCGCGGCTTTATCAGGCGCCTGCCAAATCGTGCCCGGGCCCTTGAAGTCGTACGTATGCCCGATTCCATGGCCCCCGGGCTCGCGAGCCCACAAAGAGGCTTTTCCCCAAGCATTGTTGAGGGTGGGCTTGGTAAAGCCCCACCACGCCCGGTTTCATCCGATTCTCAATCCAATGCAGGGAATGGTACAATTTCGATTCCGGTAATGGGACGAATAGCTGCAGGCACACCTATTTCAGCAATCGAATCAGCCAGCCATACGATATCTGTACCGCCGGAAATGATGAAATCCGGAGAACATTATGCATTGGAAGTTCGCGGCGACTCGATGATTGAGGCAGGAATTCTGGATGGCGATACAGTCATCATAAGGAAATCGAGTTCTGCAAATTCCGGGGAAATTGTTGTCGCGCTTATCGACGATGAAGAAGCAACATTGAAACGTTTGCGTAAGAAAGGTGCTTCAATTGCATTGGAAGCCGCCAATCCGGCCTATGAAACGCGCATTTTTGGACCGGATCGTGTTCAGGTACAGGGTTCACTCGTTGGTTTAATCCGGCAGTATTAGGATTTTAGCGAATCATCGCATCGAATCCACCAGGGGCTTAATTGTACCCCTGGTGCCAGGGGCGTCCTGCAACAAGAGGCTCGGCGTGATCAATAACGATTGATAATATTTCGTTTCCTTCATCGTTGTGCTTTTCAGCGTAAAGCGCTTTTGCTCCTCCCGATAGAAATGCCATTTTATCCAGGACCAGCGCGTGATGGGAACATTCCCTGGGCGCTATCAGTCGCGACACAACAATATCAGCTTTTTTACAATCTTCGGCAAAAGCAGAATAACGCTTCACAAACGCTATTTGGACATTTTTGTTCGTTTTGGCAATGCAGGCCGTACGGTCGCAGAACTGGTTGATATCTACCAAGGATTTGTCGAATATTCTTTGATCGCCATGTGCCCTCATCCAGTTCTGCATATCGTAAGTTGATCTGGTGCTGCCAATAAATGCCAGACTGCCTGAAGGACTAACATATGCCAATCGATTGCCGTTTCTTGAAATGTAAATATCTGGCTGGTTAATATTTGCGGCAACAATCAATGACACGACCAGCGGAAACATAGTAACCCACCGCAATTGCGTTTTTAGAATAAGAAACACACTCATACTGACTAAAATTATAAAGTATATGCCTTTTGGCATTGCCGCAATTATTCGAGTTGACCCGTACAGTTCTGAAGTCATTTCTGCAATTTTCAGGACAATGCCGATACCATACTGCATGATTTCAAGGGCGATAAATTCAAAGCCGATCGGCATCAATATCAAAGTCAGGAGAACACCTGGCATCACCAGCGACATTACGATCGGCATCGCAAGCAAATTTGCCAGTAACCCATAAATGGCAACTCTTTGAAAATGGTATGTGGCGATTGGCGCTGTAGCAAAACCGGCAACAAGGGATGTCAGGCCGATACCATAAATGAAGAATTGTATTTGGGAAAATACCGATCGGGGTTTGTATGATTGCTGATCTCCATTCGGTCGGCTGAATTTTGCGTAACAAACAATCAATGCAGCAGTCGCCATAAATGACATCTGGAAACCTGCTTCAAGTACAGCAAATGGCTGTATCAATACAATCACGATCAGCGCGATTGCCAGATTGCGCATTGTCAACGCATTGCGGTCTGCCAGAACCGCGAGGAACGCTATGCAAATCATTACATAGGCTCTTATCGTGGAAATGCTGCTGCCTGATAATACGAGGTATACGGTCGCCATTGTCAGTGCAGCACAGGCCGCAAGTTTTCGTTCTGCAATTCCTTTTCCTGAAAATAGAAAAGCGACAAGTAACAACCTGACAATCCAGTATACAGAAAACGCAAGCAGTCCCATGTGCATTCCGGATATTGCCAGAATATGGGCTAATCCCGATTTCCTTAGAAACTCCAGACTTGTTTTGTCTATGCCGGAACGGTCGCCGGTTATCAATGCATTGGCGAGATCTGCGGTTTCCCCATTCCCTGCAGATAGAATACGGCGACCAATCTCATGGCGCCATAAATGTACATCCAGTTGATCCGGAAACCAGGATGATCTTTGCCGCTTACCTGTAATGGTAACTTTACCGATTGAGTAACCAGTTGCCGAAAAACCCTTGAACCAAAGCGCCCTGCCAAAATCGTAACCGTTTGGAAGAATTGGCCCTGGTAGAGGTAACAGGCGGGTTCTAACCCGTATGTTATCTCCGGGTGACAAGCGGACTGATTTTGTCCGGGACGAAATCCGTATTAATCCTCCTGACAAATCTGGAATGTTTTTGGGTAGAATTGTCAGTCTGTCCGATTTCTGTCGTTGTTCAACATTGATAATCACACCTTCCAAAACGACTGTTTCTGCGTTCTCCAGCCGTAATTGCCTGCCAAAATATGCATCAAACTGAGCGCTTAAAACACCGCTGGACAGGCCAAATGATACTACCAGAAATATATAGTTGTTCGCTCCACGGCAAAGTTTAAAAATTGATACCAGAAGCAAAACTGACCAAAACAAAATTACAACTACAAGAGCAGGTTCACGGGGAAGAGAATAATAGAGGGCCGCACCAAGAGAAATGAAGAAACCGAACCAAACCAGCCCCTGCCCGGTCGATATTTCATCCGACAACTGCGCCCTCAGGAAATTTAATAACCTGCGCCCCCGGCCACGGGCTT